>NZ_JBTMMT010000038.1:0-62138 GCF_055517075.1 Micromonospora sp. DSM 43699 | reverse complement strand
GGGCCAGACACAGGCCGGGCCAGACACAGGCCGGGCCAGACACAGGCCGGGCCAGACACAGGCCGGGCCAGACACAGGCCGGGCCAGACACAGGCCGGGCCAGACACAGGCCGGGCCAGACACAGGCCGGGCCAGACACAGGCGGGGTCGGGCACCGGCCGGGCGGGGGCGATCGCGGCGATCGCGGGTAGAGTATGGCGGTTAGCGAGGAATGTTACTTCTTGCAGACCCCGCTCGGGGGTGGGCCGGGCTGGAGCGGCGGTGCCGTCGCCGTCGAGGGGCACCGACCCTCCGGTGGGCAGGGCCGGGCGTCCGTCGCAGCGGAGCGGGTGGCCCCACCCGCGCGGCGGAACGCCGATCAGGCACGCCACCAGGCGGTACGGCGACAGTTCCCGCCCCGGCCCGGCGCCGTCGACCCGTCGTCGGGCCGGCCGGGCAGGGTATGCGGGAGACGGCCGGGGCGCCCCGGGACGGGTGCTACGGGGACACCTGCCGGCCCTGGGAACGACGAACCCAGAGCGGCACGCCACAACGCACTCCCGGAACCGGGTGCCGACGTGTCACGATTCAGGGCACGGCGTACGGGGCGCCGACACGACCGCACCGCGAGGTGCGCGGAGGAGGATGTCCGGTGTCAGCGGGTGGCGCCCGCCGGGGACGGCGGGACAACGGGCTCGACGCGAGCGAGTACGCCGTCGCGGGCGACGTCGATCCGCGCGTCGGTGAGCACCTGCTCGACGTGCTCGCCGCGGGCGGGATCGCCGCCTACCTCCAGCCCTCCGCCGATCTGAACCCGATCACCAGGACGACCACCGTGCCGTCCCGGCCGGTCGACCGGCTCTACGTGGACCGCTCACACCTGACCACCGCCCGCGACTACCTCACCCAGCTCGCCGACGAGGCGACCCCGGAGCCGGACCGCGCCGAGCCGGACGTCGATGCCGAGTGGGAACGGATCGTCGCCGCCTTCCACACCGCCCCGACGGCCGGCAGCAATCCCTGGCCCGCCTCCGAGGACGTCGACGACGACGAGCCGACCGACCCGGCTGCCCGGGCGGGTGGCCCGGCCACCCGCGCCGACGAACCGACCGGTCCCACCGCCACCGACGTACGACGACTGCCGTACGCGGCCGACATCTCCGGCATCTCGGTGACCCCCCGGGGCCGGGAGGACGAGCCGTCGCTGCTGGACGGCCTGGACACCTTCGGGGCCGACCTGCCGGACGATCCGGAGGAGGGCTACACCCCGCCTCCACCACCACCGCTGCCCCGCATCTCGAAGTACGCGGTGGTCGGCGTGCTGGGGATCGTGGTCGGCTTCGTCCTCTTCCTCAACCCGTCGTTGCTGCCGGTGGTGGACGCCTCGGTGGTCAATCTGCTCGGCTTCACCGGCATCCTCGCCGGCTTCGTCACCCTGATCTGGCGACTACGACCCGGTGACGACGACGACTACGACCCCGACGACGGCGCGGTCGTCTGACCCCTCCCACACCCCCGCAGGCCCCCGTCCACCGCCGGCCCCTGCCCGCATACCGGGACGCCGCCGGCCCCACGCCAGGTGTAACAGCGGTGTAACTTACGGTCAGTAGGAATACCGTTGTAGGTCACTTCCCTCACCGACCGCCCGGTTGTTCCTCGCTCGCGTGGTCGGTCCACTGCCGATCGGAATGCCCGAGATGCGACAGAGTTCCCTGGTGGTGGTCGCCAACCGGCTCCCCATCGACGACAGCGTGGCGCCCGACGGCGCCTGCGAGTGGCGCCGCAGCCCCGGCGGGCTGGTCAGCGCGCTGCACCCACTACTCCGCCAGACCCCCGCCACCTGGGTGGGCTGGGCCGGCGGCACCGGGCCCGCGCCCGCGCTGCCCGACGTGGACGGCGTCCACATGCAGACCGTCCCGCTCACCGCCGACGACCTGCGCGACCACTACGAGGGGTTCGCCAACGCCACCCTCTGGCCGCTCTACCACGACGCCGTCGAGCAACCCGAGTACCACCGTCGCTGGTGGGAGGCGTACCAGCGGGTCAACCAGCGGTTCGCCGAGGCGACCGCCGAGGTGGCCGACCCGGGCGCGGTGGTCTGGGTGCAGGACTACCACCTGCAACTGGTCCCCGGCCTGCTCCGCGAGCTCCGCCCAGACCTGCGGATCGGCTTCTTCCTCCACGTGCCGTTCCCGCCCCCGGAGCTGTTCATGCAGCTGCCCCGCCGGGCGGAGTTGCTGCGCGGGATGCTCGGCGCCGACCTGATCGGCTTCCAGCGGGCCCAGGCGGCGCACAACTTCGCCCAGCTGGCCACCAAGGTGCTCGGGTTGCCGGCCACCGACAGGCGGATCGGCGTGCAGGACCGGGTGGTGCGGATCGGGGCGTACCCGGTCGCGATCGACACCGCCGAGATGGCGGCGCTCGCCGGCCGGCCGGACGTGACCGCGCGGGCCCGCCGGCTCCGGCACGACCTGGGCGACCCCGAGCGGGTCGTCCTCAGCCTCGACCGGATGGACTACACCAAGGGCATCGAGCAGCGGCTGAAGGCCTACAGCGAGCTGCTCGCCAGCGGTGACGTCAAGGTCCGGGACACGGTGCTGGTGCAGGTCGCCATGCCGAGCCGGGAACGCGTCGGCCAGTACCAGATCCTGCGCGAGCGGATCGAACGCGAGGTCGGCCGGATCAACGGCGAGTTCGGACGGGTCGGCGAACCGGCCATCCACTACCTCACCCAGCCCTTCGACCGGGCCGAGCTGGCGGCGCTCTACCGGGTCGCCGACGTCATGGCGGTCACCCCGCTGCGCGACGGCATGAACCTGGTCGCCAAGGAGTACGTGGCCGCCCGGGTCGACGACACCGGCGCGTTGCTGCTCAGCGAGTTTGCCGGCGCGGCGGCCGAGCTGGAGCAGGCGTACCTGGTCAATCCGCACGACCTGGAGGGGCTCAAGCAGGGGCTGTTGTCGGCGCTGCGGGCCGGGCCGGCCGACACCGGCGACCGGATGCGGGCGATGCGCGACCACCTGCACCGGCACGACATCCGCGCCTGGGCCCGCTCCTATCTCAGCGCCCTGGACGACACCGGTTCCCTGCTCACCCGGCTCAGCAGCACCGGCTGACCCACCCGGGTCAGCTCCTACCCGGCTCCTTGACCAGCCAGTCGAGGAGCGCGTCCAGCGGCTCCTGCCAGCGGGTGTCGAGCATCAGGTCGTGCCCCATGCCGGGGAAGAGCAGCGGGGCCGCACCGTACCGGCGGGCGGCCCGGGTCAGCGCGGCGGGCGGGACGACCCGGTCGTCGGGGCTGCCCAGCACCAGCACCGGCGGGCGACCCACCGCCGGCTCGGCCTCCCGGCCGGCGAGCAGCTGCCACTGTGCCCGCCGGCCGGCCCGGCCCAGCCGGGCCAGGTGCCGGCGCGCGTCCGCGTCGGGCAACTCCCGACTGAACAGCTGCCGACGGTGCAGCCGCAGCGCCCCACCGAACAGGGCGGGCAGCGTACCGGCCGGGTTGCTGCGCAGCGCCGCGGCGGCCGTGGCGGGGCCACCGAGCACCGGCGCGACGAGCACCGCCGCCCGGGCCGGGTACCGCGCCAACGCGTGCGACACCACGAGCGCCCCGGCGCCGTGCCCCACCAGCACCGCCTGCCGCGGCAGCTCCGCCGCCACCTGGACCACATCATGGGTGTACGCCCGCAGTGTCGCCCCCGGCGCCGGTTCGCTGCCGCCGTGCCCGCGCAGGCTCACCGCGTACGCGGGGAAGCCCCTCGTCGCGGCGTGCTCCAGCCAGTGCTCGGCGAACGCCCAGGCCCCGTGCCCGAAGCCGGGTACGAAGAGCAGCGGCGGACGCCCCTCCTCCAGCTCCGGGGTGGCGCTGAGCACCTCGCGCCGGGCCGGGCGGACCGGGCGGGCCCACTCCCGACCCCGGACGATGCGTACCCGCTCGTCGGTCGTGCCGCTCACTTGCCCTCCAGTTCGTCGAGGGCGCGCTGCACCGCGCGCAGGTAGTCGACGTGGCCCACCTCGAACCAGTGCCGGCTGCTGTCCTTGACCTTCCCGGCGTACCGCTCGCCCGCGCCGGCCGTCGCCCGGGACGCGAACGCGGCGGCCCGCTGCGGCCGGTCCCGGCGCAGCCGCAGCGACCGGGCGAAGAGCACCGTCTGCCAGTGCGCCAGGGGGAACAACCCCGAGTCGGGCTGCAACAGCCCGGCCACCGCCAGGGTGGGGTGACCCGGTGGGAAGGCGTGCAGCCAGAGCCGGGGTCGGCCGGAACCGTCGGCGTCGCCGAGGATCCCCGGGTCGAGGAACTCGAAGCGGGGCAGGTAGCCGGTGGCGAAGACGACCAGCTCCGGGTCGATCTCCCGGCCGTCGGTGAGGGTCACCCCGCCGGGGTGGAACCGGGCCACCTCCGGCACCGGGGTGATCTCTCCGTGGCCGACGTAGTAGACCAGTTGGCTGTTGGCGATCGGGTGCGTCTCGTAGACCCGGTGGTCCGGCTTCGGCAGCCCGAACCGGGTCAGGTCGCCCACGGTGAGCCGCAGCGTCCAGTGGTAGAGCCACTGGCGCAGCCGCAGCGGCACCCGCAGCGCCAGCAGCGCGTCGTTGACCTGGTCGGCGGGGCGACCGAGGACGTACTTCGGGGCGTACCAGTAGCCGCGGCGGGTGGAGTGCCAGCAGCGGGACGCCTGCTGGGCCGCCTCGACCGCCAGGTCACAGCCGGTGTTGCCGGCCCCGACCACGAGCACCCGCTTGCCGCGCAACTGGGCCGGGTCCTTGTAGGACGAGGCGTGCATGATCTCGCCCCGGAACTCCTCCAGCCCCTCGTAGCGGGGCAGTTTCGGCGACCAGTTGTGCCCGTTGGCGACCAGTACGGCGGCGTACCGGGAGGTGCGTTCCGGGCCGTACCCGCCGGTGCTGCGGGTGGTGACGTCCCACCTCTCGCCGTCGACCGGCTCCACCCGGACCACCTCGGTGCCGAACCAGATGTGCCGGCGCAGGTCGAAGTGGTCGGCGTACCGCTCGAAGTAGGACAGCAGCTGGCTGTGGTGCGGGTAGTCCGGCCAGGAGTCCGGCATCGGGAAGTCGGGGAACTGGGTGAACGGCCGCGACGAGATGAGGTGGGTGCTGGCGTACACCGGGCTACGGTCGTGCCGCCAGTTCCAGCCGCCGCCGACGCCGGTCTCCCGTTCGTAGCAGTCGACGCCGAAGCCGTGCTCGGTGAGGTTCTTGACCGCGGTGAGGCCGCTGGCCCCGGCACCGATCACGCAGACCGTGTCGCCCCGGTCGGAGACCGGACGGCCGTCCCGGCTCGGGGCGAGCGTGCTGCTCTCCGGATCGGGCCGGCCGTGCTCGGTGGAGGGGGGCACCGGAATCTCCTTTTGTGCGGCCAGGTACGCCGGTTCGACGGGCATCCTCCCCGGACCCGCGGCCCGTTGTCCAGCCCGGCTCGCGGGGGCCGTCGCGGGTCGGCGTGGACCCGGCCCGGCGGGCCGACCGGAGCATGCCGGTCGGCGAGCCGGTGCCTCGCCGACGGTTCAGCCGGCGGCCGGTAGCAGCAGGTCCACCAGGACCGGGAAGTGGTCGCTGGCCCGGCGGGTCGTAGGGGTGTCCACCACGTCGTAGCCGACCACCTCGACCCGGGGGTCGACGAAGAGCGCGTCGATGCGGCGACGCGGGTTGGCGCACGAGTAGGTGTGCCGGTCCGCCGCGTCGGCGGCGATCGCCGCGTCGGTCAACCCGGCCGCGACGGTACCCCAGGCCGGGCCGTCCGGCCCCTCGTTGAGGTCGGCCCCGAAGACCACCGGCAGGTCGCTGGCGGACAGTTCCCGCTTGAGCAGGGCGGCCTGGCCGGGGCGTTCGACCGGGTCGGTGGCCAGGTGCGAGCCGGCCAGCAGGAACCGGGCCCTGCCCACCTCACAACGGGCGTACGCCGCGCCGCGCAGGTGCCGGCCCGGGGTGAGCGGGAACCGCTGGCAGTGCGTCCCGGTCACCCGGACCCGCAGGCTGGTCAGCAGCAGGTTGCCCAGCGAGGGCAGGCCACCGGCGGCCACCACCAGCCCGAACGAGTCGGCCAGCGCGGCGGACTTCTGCCGCCACCGGAACCGGCGCGGCGCCTCCTGCACGATCACCACGTCCGGGGCGGCCTCGCGGACCACGCTGGCCAGCGCCGCCGTGTCGTCGCGCTGACTGTGGATGTTGTACGAGACCACCCGCAGCGGCACCCGCCTGCCGTCGCCCGCCGGGCCCGGGGTTCCCGCGTCGGTGTCGGCGGATGCGGCAGCGGCCGGGCGGGGAGCCGTCGATCCGGCGCTCACCGGCGGCGGGCCAGGTCGGCGGCGCCGATGACGCCGGCGCTGTTGCCCAGCTCGGCGGGGCGCACCTCGGCCACCGGGAGCCGGCTGCGTTGGGCCAGCGCGTCGGTGAAGGACCGCCGGGTCGGGCCGAGCAGCAGGTCGCCGGCGTCGATCACGCCACCGCCGACCACAAGCACCTGCGGGTCGAGGATCTGGGCCATGTCGGCGAGGCTGGTGCCCAGCCAGCGGCCGATCTGGGCGAACGCCTCGGCCGAGATCGGATCGCCGGCCTGCGCGGCGGTGGTGACCATCGGGCCGGTGATCGCCTCGGCCTCGCCGCCGGCCAACTCCAGCAGGGCGGTGGCGCGCTGCGGCTCCTGCCGGGCACCGGCGCGGGCGAACCGGACCAGGGCGCTGCCGCTGGCGTACTGCTCGATGCAGCCGAGCCGGCCGCAACCGCACTGGTGGCCGTCGGGGACGGTGAGCATGTGGCCCAGCTCGGCGGCGATGCCGTGGGCGCCGCGGACCAGCTCACCGCCGAGCACGATGCCGCCGCCGACCCCGGTGCCGATGGTGAACATGACCATGGAGTCGTCGGCGTCCCGGGCCGCGCCGTGCCGGAACTCGGCCCACGCCGCCACGTTGCCGTCGTTCTCCACGATCACCGGCAGCCCGGTGGCGGTGCTGACGTAGTCGCGCAGCGGCTCGTCGCGCCAGGCCAGGTTCGGGGCGAAGAGCACGGTGGAGCGGGAGGCGTCGATCCAGCCGGCCGCGCCGATCCCCACCGCGTCGACCTGGTGGCCGGTGGCCAGCTCGGTGACCAGCTCGATGATGACGTCGCGGGTCTTGCCGACGTCGTCCGCGGGGGTGTCCCGCCGGGCCTGCACGAGCACCCTGCCGGTGTCGTCCACGACACCGCCGGCCACCTTCGTGCCACCGACGTCGACTCCGATGGTCAGCGTCACCGCGGCCACTCCCCTCTGCATGTGCGTCCCGACATCGGCCGATCCGGCCGTACGCCGCCGGGATGTCCGGTGGTCAGGCCCCGTCGCCTGGTGCGTCCCCGCCCGCGCCGCCCGGCGCTCGCGAGGCGGGCACCACGGGGCCGTCGGCCGTGGGCCGGACCTGCTGGGCCGGCGCGGCCGGCCCGGCGTCGTCGACGGGCGGTGCGGCGACGGTCGGTGCGGCCGCGTCCTCCGCCCGGGTGGCGGCGGACCAGACGTCCCGCTCCGGCGCCGACGCAGAATCATGCCCGGTACGGGTGGCCTCGCGCCACACATGATCGGCGTCGGAATCGGAAGGTCCGTCCCCGCCGGTCGTCGCGCTGGCGTCAGCGGGCGTCGCGTGGGATGCTTCCCCACCTCCGGGCGTACCGAACGCACGCATCAGGCTGGCGACGCCGGCTGCCAGATCTCCCGCACCGGTGGCGAGCCGCTCGGCGAACTCCGGACTCGGGTCACGCAACGCGGCGATAGCCCGGCAGACCGGACAGATGCAGCACTCGGGCGATGCGGTGCCGAAACCGTCGACCCGGTGGGCGCCGCCGGTCGGGCGGGACGGACCGGCACTGTGACCGAGGACACCCGAGACGATCCCACCGAGCGGACCCCACGGTCCCGCCCCCGGGCCGGTGCCTGCGGACGCCAGTCTGGCCGTCGCGAGCAGCGTGGCGACCAGCCGTTCCGCTTCCTCCCGGGCCGAACCCGGTTCCGTTGCGCCCATGGTCGGCTCCTCCGTCGTGTCGCCGGCCGCCGCGCCGCTACGCCGCACCGGTTGCTTCTACCCGGTGCTTGAGCTGCTTCAACGCCGTATCCATGATCATTTTCTCGGCCTTGCGGCGGAACATGCCGAGCATGCCCACCGACAGCTCGACCTCCAGGGTGTAGGTCACCGTGCAGGTGCCGTCCGGGTTGCCGGCCAGGTCGTACGAGCCGCGCTGGGCCTTCTGCATCTTCGACGGCGCCACCAGGTGCCACTCGACCCGGGACAGGTCCTCGGCGTACTCGTAGGCCAACACGTACTCGTCGGCCATCACCCCGGCGTCGATGGTGAACCGGACCTGGCTGGCGTAGCCGTCCTCGTACTCCTCGACGATCTCGGTCCGACGCACCGCCTCGGTCCACTCCGGGTAGCTCGCGAAGTCGCAGATGACCGCGGCCACCCGGTCCGGTGACGCGCCGATGATGATCGACTGGGTGGAGGAGTCCGCCATGGGGGGAGGCTACCCGCCGCAGCCGGCGGACGCCCCGCTCCACCCCCGAAGGGCGGTCCGGGCCGGTGGGCGGGCAACCTGCCTGGCGCATCCGCCGGGGTGGGCGGGTAGGTTTCGACAATGCCGGTCCGTGGTCGGCCCGGCCAGTGCGAGCACGAGGGAGTGCAGGTGCGCGAGTTCTCCGTTCCGCCGATCGTCAGCATCGGCGACGCGGCAAGCCTGACCGACCCGGTCTGGGACAACGCCGAGGCTGCACCGGACGCGGTGCAGTTCGTCCGGCCCGCCGCCGAGGGCCGCGCCGGGGTCGACGTCACCTGCCGGCAGTTCCGCGACGAGGTGGTCGCGGTCGCCCGGGGCCTGGCCGGCGCGGGGATCAACCCCGGCGACCGGGTCGCCCTGATGAGCCGCACCCGGTACGAGTGGACCCTGCTCGACTACGCCATCTGGGCCGCCGGCGCGGTCACCGTGCCGATCTACGAGACCTCCAGCGCCGAACAGGCCGCCTGGATCCTCGCCGACTCCGGCGCGGTCGCGGTGGTGGTGGAGACCAACAGCCACGCCACCCTGGTCGCCGGGATCCGGGACCGGCTGCCCGAGCTGCGCGAGGTGTGGCAGATCGAGCTGGGCGGGGTGGACGAGATCGTCGCCGGCGGCACGTCGGTCGACCGGGACGAGATCGAGCGCCGGCGCACCTCGGTCCGCGCCGCCGACGTCGCCACGATCATCTACACCAGCGGCACCACCGGCCGCCCCAAGGGCTGCGTGCTGACCCACCGCAACATGTACGCCGACATCGCCAACGCGGTGCCGGTGCTGCCGAACCTGTTCCGCCCGGGGGCCTCGACCCTGCTGTTCCTCCCGCTGGCGCACGCCTTCGCCCGGCTCATCCAGATCGGGGTGGTGCAGGCGCGGACCACCATGGCGCACTGCGCCGACACCCGGGACCTGGTCGCCGAGCTCCAGGAGTTCCGGCCCACCTTCGTGCTCTCCGTACCCCGGGTCTTCGAGAAGGTCTACAACGGCGCCCGGCAGAAGGCCGAGGCCGACGGCAAGGGCGCGATCTTCGACCGGGCAGAGAAGGTCGCCATCGCCTGGAGCGAGGCGCAGGAGACCCCGCAGGGTCCGGGGCTGGCGCTGCGCGCCCAGCACGCCGTCTTCGACAGGCTGGTCTACCGCAAGCTCCGGGCCGCCCTCGGTGGCCGCTGCCGGGATGCGATCTCCGGCGGCGCGCCGCTCGGCGCCCGGCTCGGGCACTTCTTCCGGGGCATCGGGGTGACCATCTGCGAGGGGTACGGCCTCACCGAGACCTCCCCCGCCGCCGCGGCCAACCTGCCCACCGGCACCAAGATCGGCACCGTCGGCCGACCACTGCCCGGCGTGACCATCCGGATCGCCGACGACGGCGAGATCCTGATCGCCGGCGACCTGATCTTCCAGGGCTACTGGAAGAACGACGCGGCCACCGCCGAGGCGCTCGCCGACGGCTGGTTCCGCACCGGCGACCTGGGGCACCTCGACGACGACGGGTTCCTCAGCATCACCGGCCGCAAGAAGGAGATCATCGTGACGGCCGCCGGCAAGAACGTCGCCCCGGCCGTGCTGGAGGACCAGGTCCGGTCGCACCCGCTGGTCAGCCAGTGCGTGGTGGTCGGCGACCGGCAGCCGTTCATCGCCGCCCTGGTCACCATCGACGAGGAGGCGCTGCCGAAGTGGCTGGCCGGGCACGGGCTGCCCGCTGACACCCCGGTCGACCAGCTGCTTACCCACGACGGGCTGCGGGCCGAGATCCAGGGCGCGGTGGACACCGCCAACCTGGCCGTCTCCAAGGCCGAGGCGATCAAGGTGTTCCGCATCCTGCCGCACGACTTCACCGAGGCGACAGGCGAGTTGACCCCCTCCCTCAAGGTCAAACGGCAGGTCGTGCACAAGACGTACGCGGCCGAGATCGCGGACATCTACCAAGGCTGACTACGATCCGTCACGTGTCCGCCTCCACAGCCGTCCGCCCCCAGACGCGTCCCCTCGCCGCCGCCGCGCGTGCGGTGATGCTCGCGCTGGTCGGCGTCCTGACCCTGATCGCCACCCGCGATCCCGCCCAGCTCTGGTGGATCGCCCTGCTGGCCGCCGCCGGAGCACCCGCCCTGCTGGCCCCCGAACACCGGCTGCTCGGCCCGCTGAGCCGGCTCGCCGAGGCGCTGGTGATCGGGCTGGCCGCCAGCCAGGTCGCCGTCGCCTCCGCCCTCGGCTCGTCGGTCGGCGGGCTGGGCGCGTCGGCGGTGCTGCCGTACCTGGCGGTGCCGGTGACCGTCACCGCGCTGCGCCGGCAGTTCCGCGAGGGCGCGGTGCTGCTCGGCGTCACCGCGGCCACCCTGCTGGTGGCCGGTGGATTCACCGAGGTCGACGGCGGACGGCAGCTCGGCCAACCGGGCTACCTGGCGGTCTGCGCGCAGTGGCTGATCCTCGCCGGGCTCGGCCTCTACGCCGCCGGCACGTTGCACCAGGTGATGCAGGTCCGGGCCGAGAGCAAGCCCCAGCCGTACGCCGAGGCGACCCGGCTGCTGACCCAGCTGCGGACGGTCGCCCGGCAGCTGCCCGGGGCCACCCTCGACCCGGGCGGCATCTCCGAGCACCTGCTGGAGGAGCTGCGGACGGTCGCCCCCGGCAACCGGGGCGCGGTGCTGTCGGCAAGCGGCGGCGGGCGGCTGGTGGTGCTCGCCCAGGTCGGCGTGGACCGGGTCGACTGGGAGACGACGCTGGACGCCGACTCGGCGATCGCCGACGCCTGGGCCAGCCAGCAACCGCAGACCTCGGCCCGCTCGCAGGCCCGCTCGCACACCGGCGGCGACGTCTCGGCGCTGATCGTGCCGTTGGTCGCCGGGGTCCGTACCGTCGGCCTGGTGGTGCTGGAGGCGGACGCGGCGCACGCCTACCCACCGCCTGTGGTGTCCCGGGTGACCGCGTTGACCGGCCCGGCCGCGCTGCGGCTGGAGGCGGCGCTCCTCTTCGACGACGTACGCTCGCTGGCGACCAACGAGGAGCGGCAGCGGCTGGCCCGGGAGATCCACGACGGGGTGGCACAGGAGCTGGTGATGGTCGGTTACGGCATCGACAACGCCCTGGCCTACGTCGACGAGGACCCGAAGGAGACCGCCGAGGCGCTGCGCACCCTGCGCGGCGAGGTGACCCGGGTGATCACCGAGCTGCGGTTGAGCCTGTTCGAGCTGCGCAGCGAGGTGGACCGGCACGGCGGCCTGGCGGCGGCGATCGCCGAGTACGCCCGCACCGTGGGCGCGTCCGGCGGGCTGCGGGTGCACCTGTCGCTCGACGAGTCGACCGCCCGGCTGCCCGCCGCCACCGAGGCCGAGTTGCTGCGCATCGCGCAGGAGGCGGTGACCAACGCCCGCAAGCACGCCGGGGCGTCGAATCTCTGGGTCACCTGTGAGGTGGACCCCCCGTACGCCCAAATTGAAGTGTCGGATGACGGTCACGGCATCGGTGACCAGCGCACCGACGGTCACTACGGTCTTGCGATCATGGCAGAGAGGGCGGAACGTATCCGGGGCCGGCTGGAGATCAGTCCCCGGCAACCCAGCGGAACGACCGTGGCGGTGGTGGTGGGTTCGTCGCCCCGGCGCGATAACGTGCGTGGCAGCGCAGCAGCAGAAGTGGAGTAATTCGAGGATGACCACAAGCCCGACACCGGCCACCCGTACCAAGGTCCTCCTTGTCGACGATCACGACCTGATCCGCAAGGGGCTGCGGCACGCCTTCGAGCGTGACCGTCAGTTCGAGGTCGTCGGCGAGGCCGCCACGGCGGCGGAGGGCGTGCGCCAGGCCGGCGCGCTGCAACCGGACGTCGTGATCATGGATCTGCGGCTGCCCGACGGCAGCGGCCTGGAGGCCACCCGGGCGCTGCGCAAGTCCAGCGCCTCGATGGGCATCGTGGTGCTCACCATGTACGCCGGTGACGACCAGCTCTTCGGCGCGTTGGAGGCCGGGGCGAGCGCCTTCGTGCCGAAGACCGCGCCGGCCGACGAGGTGGTCGCCGCCGCCCGGCACGCCGCCTCCTCCCCCAGCGCGTTCACCGCCGCCGACCTGGCCGAGGCGATGAAGCGCCGGCTGGCCCCGTCCGGCCCGCAGTTGTCCCCCCGCGAGGGTCAGGTGCTGCGGCTGCTCGCCGACGGCATGAGCGTGGCCGGCATCGCCAAGCAGCTCTTCGTCAGCGAGTCCACCGCCAAGACCCACATCTCCAAGCTCTACGAGAAGCTGGGCGCGGCCAACCGGGCGCAGGCGCTGATGACCGCCCTGCGGCTGGGCCTGCTCGAGGCGCCGGACGCCCCGAAGTTCTGAAGGCGGGTCGCACCCGCCGGGCCACAGGCCCGGGTCCACCGCCGGACCCGGGCCTGACCACCCCAACCGCCGGCTCCGACTGCGCGCGGTGAGGGGACGATCGCGCACTGATCACTCTCTTTGCACCTGCGCAGCGGAGGGGCACAATACCCGGGTGAACCGCGCAGGTGACGACCCTCGTGGTGCTACTCGACAAAGGGGTTGGGGATGCAGCGACCGGACTGGGCACCCGACGACATCGACATCGAGCGCCCCAGCGTCGCCCGCATGTACGACTACTATCTCGGCGGTTCGCACAACTTCGCCGCCGACCGGGTGGCCGCCCGCGCGATGGTGGAGGCGGTGCCCGACGCGCCGCTGATGGCCCAGGCCAACCGGGCGTTCCTGCGCCGGGTGGTGCAGCACCTGGTCGACTCCGGCATCCGCCAGTTCCTCGACATCGGCTCCGGCATCCCCACCGTCGGCAACGTGCACGAGATCGCGCAGCGGGCCGCCCCGGACACCCGGGTGGTCTACGTCGACGTCGACCCGGTCGCCGTGGCGCACAGCCAGGAGATCCTCGCCGGCAACCGCAACGCCACAGTCGTCCGGGAGGACCTGCGCCGCCCGGAGGCGATCCTGCGGCACCCCGAGGTCAACCGGATGATCGACTTCTCCCAACCGGTGGCCGTGATGGTGGTGGCGGTGCTGCACTTCATCCCGCACGCAGACCATCCCGAGGAGACCCTGCGCATCCTGCGCGCGGCGCTGGCCCCGGGCAGTTACCTGGTCCTCTCCCAGGCCAGCGACGACAGCCGCAGCGGCGCGGAACGGACCGAGGCGGAACGGGTCTACCGCCGCACCGACAATCCGCTGTGCATCCGCAGCCGGGCCGAGCTGACCGCCTTCTTCGACGGTTTCACCCTGGTCGATCCGGGGGTGGTCTGGGTGCCGCAGTGGCGGCCCGAGACGCCGGAGAGCGCCGAGGACGCCGAGCAGGCCGTCTTCCTCGGCGGCGTCGGGCGTCTCGATGGGTGAGCCGGCGACCCCCGGCGCGTCCCGCCCGGGCACCTTCGCCCGTGCCTGGGCCAAGGCGGTCTCCGGCACCAGCTACCTGCCGATGACCCAGGCCCAGCTGGAGGCGCTGCTGCAACGGCTCACCGTGCGGCTGTCCGCCGCGCTGCGCGCCGAGCCGTTCGACCCGCGCGTCGGCCACCAGGTGGGCGCCGAACTGGTGGCCGCGCACATCGCCTCGGCCGAGGGCCTGGGCCGTACCGTCGAGGTCATCCAGCTCCGGCTGCTGCGCGACCTGGGCCTCGTCGGCGACGACGTCTCCGACCGGCTGGCCCGGCTCCTCGCCACCGTCACCACCGGATACGCCCGCGCGCTGCGCGACCGGACGCTCGACGAGCAGGAGTCGATCCGCCGGGCCGCCATGGTGGCCCGCGCGCAGGCCGAACGGGCACTACGCGACAGCGAGTCCCGGTTCCGCCACCAGGCCACCCACGACCCCCTCACCGACCTGCCCAACCGCACCCTGTTCACCGAGCGGCTCGCCGCCGCCATCGCCGAGCCGGCGCGGGGGGCCGACCGGGTGGGCGTCTGCTTCCTCGATCTCGACCGGTTCAAGGTGGTCAACGACTCCCTCGGCCACCAGCTCGGCGACGCGCTGCTGGTGCAGGTCGCCCGGCGGCTGCGCCGGGCGCTCGGCGAGCACCTGGTGGCCCGGCTCGGCGGCGACGAGTTCGTCATCCTGGTCGAGCGGACCGACGGCACCGACGACGTGGTCAAGGCGGCCGAGGCGGCGCTGGCGGCGGTCGGCGAGCCGGTCCTGGTCGACGGGCACGAGCTGAGCGTCACGGCCAGCGTCGGCATCGTGGAGCGGCCGGTGGCCGGCACCACCCCGGGCGAGCTGATGCGGGCCGCCGACAGCACCCTGCACTGGGCCAAGGCGGCCGGTGGTGCCCGCTGGGCGCTGTTCGACCCGGCCCGGCACCGCACCGAGCTGGCCCGGTACGCCCTGTCGGCGGCGATCCCCGCCGCCCTGGACCGGGGCGAGTTCTTCCTGGACTACCAGCCGTTGACGTCGTTGCGCGACGGCACCCTGCTCGGGGTGGAGGCGCTGGTCCGCTGGCGGCACCCCGAGCTGGGGGTGCTCGGCCCGGACAGCTTCATCGGGCTGGCCGAGGAGACCGGGCTGATCGTACGACTCGGCGGCTGGGTGCTCGCCGAGGCGTGCCGGGAGGCGGAGAGCTGGGCGGCCGGCGGCCGGCCGGCGCCGTTCGTCAGCGTCAACCTCGCCGTCCGGCAGGTGAACCGCCCGGATCTGGTGCAGGAGGTACGCGGGCTGCTCGCGCAGACCGGCCTGCCGCCGGAACGGCTCCAGCTGGAGATCACCGAGAGCACCATGATGAGCGCCGGCGCGGAGGACCCGGTGCGTGCCCTGCGGGTGCTCAACGACCTGGGGGTCCGGATCGCCATCGACGACTTCGGCACCGGCTACAGCAACCTGGCCTACCTGCGGGATCTGCCGGTGACCGAGCTGAAGATGGCAGGCGAGTTCGTGACCGGGCTGCGTACCCCGCAGGTCGACCCGGCCAGCCGCACCGACGAACGGATTCTGGCCTCGCTGGTGTCGCTGGCCCACGCGCTGGACCTGACCGTCACCGCCGAGGGGGTGGAGACCGCCGACCAGGCGGACCTGCTCCGGGCCATCGGCTGCGACGCCGGCCAGGGCTGGCACTTCGGCCGACCCGCCCCCGCCGCCCGCATCCTCGAGCAGATCCGCTGATCCGCCGACCGGGCTGACCGGCACGGCACCGGACGCTGTGGGGACGCATGCCGGGGCGGTGCCGCCCGGCGAGGTCGGGTCAGCGGCCGCTCAGCCGGATGAGGTGGTGCCGGCGAGCAGGTCGGTCAGCCGTCGGGCCTGGGTCTCCCAGCGCCATTCCTTCTCCACCCAGGCCCGCCCGGCCGCGCCGAGCTGCCGGGCCAGGTCCCGGTCGGCGAGCAGGGTGGCCACCCGGTCGGCGAGCAGGGCGACGTCGCGGCCCGGCACGACGTACCCGGTCTCGCCCTCGCGGACCGCATCGGGTGCGCCGCCGGAGTCGCCGGCCACCACGGGCAGCCCGGTCGCCGACGCCTCCAGGTAGACGATGCCCAGCCCCTCGACGTCCAGGCCCCGGTTGCGGGTGCGGCACGGCATCGCGTAGACGTCACCGGCGGCGTAGTGGGCCGGCAGCTCGGACCACGGCACCGAACCGGTGAACACCACGTCCCGTTCGACGTCGGTCTGCCGGGCCAGCTTCTCCAGCGTCGCCCGGTAGGGACCACCGCCGACCACCAGCAGCGCCGCGTCGGGCACCCGACGGCGGATCGTCGGCAGCGCCCGGATCAGCATGTCCTGGCCCTTGCGCGGGACCAGCCGGGAGACGCAGACCACCACCGGCCGGTCGGTCAGCCCGAGCCGGGCCCGCACCGGTGCGCCGTCCACCGACGGGTGGTAGATGTCCACGTCGACCCCGGGGGCGAGCCGGTGCAGTTCGGTGACGCCGTGCAGGGCGCGTTCCAGCCGTACCCGGGTGTAGTCGCCCAGGTAGGTGACCACGTCGGTGTCCCGGCCGATCCGGCGCAACGCGGCGCGGGCCCCGGGCAGGGCCGCCCAGCCGGCCTCGTGGCCGTGGGTCAGCGCGACCGCGCGGCGGATGCCGGCGCGCCGCCGCAGCCCACCGGCGAGCAGACCCAGCGGGGCTGCGGCACCGAACCAGACGGTGTCGCAGCCGTGCTCGCGGGCCAGCCGGGCGGCCCGGCGGGCGACCCGCGGGGTGGGCAGCAACACCCGGGTGGCGTCCCGGACCACCGGGAAGGGCTGCGCGGCGTCGAACTCGGCGGCGTCCCGCCAGCTGGAGGCGTAGACGACCACCGACCCGGGCGGCTGGCGGACGGCGAGCTGGTGCACGAACGACTGGATGCCGCCGGGGCGCGGCGGGAAGTCGTTGGTGACCAGCAGGGTACGACTCACCGGCCCGCCTCCCGGGCGTACGCGCGGGCGGCGGCCATCCGCTCCACCGTGGACGGATGCGACGCCGCCCAGAGGTATTCCCAGCGGGGCGGGTCCGGGTCGGCCAGGTTGACCCCGGCGAGCCGGCGTTGCATCGCCTCGAAGGTGGCCGGGTCACCGGTGAGCGCCATCGCGTGTGCGTCGGCACGCGCCTCGACCCGGCGCGACATCAGCGCCTGCACCGGACCGGCGACCAGCCCGACGACAGTCACCAGGGCGATCAGCAGCGCGAACGCCCGGGGCTCGGCTATCGAGTCGACGCCGGCCCGGCGCAACAGCGGCGTCCAGGAGCCGAGCAGGTAGAGCGCCACGACCGCGGCGGCGGCACCGAGCGCGCCGGTCACCGTGCCGGTCCAGACGTCCCGGTCCTTGGCGTGGCCCAGCTCGTGCGCGACGACGCTCGTCACCTCGGCAGGGGTGGCCTCGCGCAGCAGGGTGTCGTAGACCACCACCCGCCGGGTCGGCCCCAGACCGGAGACGTACGCGTTGACCGCCGTGGTCCGCCGGGAGGCGTCCGCGACCAGCACGTCTCGCACCGGTACGCCGTCGCGGGCAGCCAGCGCGGTCAGCTCGGTGCGCAGCGGGCCCTGCTCCATCGGGGTGAACCTGTTGAACACCGGCTCCACCAGCACCGGCAGCACGAAGGAGAGCAGCACGACCAGCCCGGCCGCGCCGACCGCCCCGAACGCCCACCACCAGCGTGGGGCGAGCCGGGTGACTGTGTAGAAGCCGAGCAGCACCACTGCGGCGACGACCGCGCTGAGCGCGTACGACTTGAGCAGGTCGACCGTCCAGCCGCCCCAGCCCTGGGTGCTCAGCCCGTAGCGGGTCAGCACCGACTGCCGCCAGGCGGCGAAGGGCAGGGTGAGCAGGTCGGCGACGAGCACCACGGCGATCCCGCCGAGCACGGCGCGGGCGATCCAGTGGTCGCCGAAGGGCCGCCCGGCCAACTCGACCAGCCGGGCGCCGAGCGGGGTCAGCCCGAGCAGCAGGGCCACCAGCAGCCCGACGGCCAGCCCGGTGTAGCGGCCGGGGCGCAGGGCCGCCTGCAACGCCCGCCCCCTGGCCACCTGGTCGGTGGGCAGGTCACGCAGCGCGGCGAGCTGATCGGCCCGGGGCGCCGGGGGGCGGTGCCACGGGACCAGCAGGACCCCGACCACGAGCAGGGCCAGCACCAACGCCGTCAGGGTGAGCACCGCCCAGCCGCGCGGGGTCACCTCGACGCCCCGCGAGCGGGCCTGCGGGTGTGGCGTCGTACCCGTGTCATGCCGCCGCTCCTCCCGCCGTGAGCGCCCATCCTATGGCCCGCCGACGTGGCTCCGGCGCGGTGTGTGCCCCGGGCCCACCCGAAATGACCGTCGACTCCCAGGCCCCGGCCGGTGGGCTCCCGGGCCGGGGCCTGGGGGCCGGGCCGGCGGGCTCCCGGACCGCAGACCGGCAGCCGGCGGGCCAGCGGGCCGGCGGGCGCGGCGGCCCGCGGCGCGGCCTCCTCCGGCGGACGGCGGCGGTCAGGCGACCCGGCGGTGGGTGGGCCGGGCGCGGTGGGTCTCGTGGGCCAGCACCTCCACCTCGAAGCCGGAGCGGGTGAGCACCTCGATCGCCCGGTGCTCGGCGACACCCAGGCCGGCGGCCGGCGAGTCGGTGTCGAGCAGGGCCGTCACCAGGCAGCCGGCGCAGCCCGCGCCCCGGACCCGGCAACCGTCGCAGTCGATGAGCATCGTGCCTCCTGACGCAGTGCGGCGTCAGGCGGAAGACCCTCGTCACCACCCGAGCACCGTCGGTCAGGTCGGACACTAGCCATCGGGTACGACACAATCGGACAACCGGTGATCAACTCCTCGGGACCGACCGTCCCCATGCCGCGCGCACCGACAGCTCGCAGATGGCGAAGGCCCACTGCCGGGGGCCCTCCCCGCCCGGCTCGGCCTGCCGGGAGACCTGACCCCGCCTGCCGGCCGCGGCGGCGCGGCGGCGCGGCGCGCGGCGGCGATGACCCACCACTTCGAGAGGGTGGTATGCCTGTCAGGCATATTTATGCCCGACAGGCATACCGGTACGCGCGGGTATCACCCTCCCCGAGGCAGCGGCACGGTTCGCCATCGTCGGAAGCACCAGCGCCCCGGCCCGACACCGTCGCTCCTGACCGGCCCGCACCACCCTGACCTTCGCAGGAACCACACCGCAGGTGGTTCCATGCGATCGGTGATGCGGCCTCAGGAGCGGGACAGCCGGCGCAGCAGCGAGTCGGCGCCCAGCGGGTACGCCCCGTGCCGGCGTACCCCGTCGGCGACCTCGCGGTCGGAGGAGACCACCACCACCGGGCGGCCAGGTGGCTCGGCCCGGACCAGCCGGCGGATCAGCTCGTCGGCGGTCTCGCCCTTGCGGGAGAAGAGCACCCGCACCCCACGCGGGGTGGGCGGCAGGCCGTGCATCCGCTCCGCCCCGTCGAAGACCACCGTCACCTCGTCACCGGTCTGCGCGGCGATCCCGCCCAACCCGGTGATCAGCCGCTTCCGCTGCTGTTCCAGGGACATCTCGCCGAATCCGCGCTTGGTGACGTTGTAACCGTCGACGACCAGGTGCGCCCGGGGCAGGGCGAGCAGCTGGTCGAGTCGGGCCGGGTCGTCGGTGTCCCGGGCGCGCGTCGCCGGCCCGCTCTGGGCGGTGACCGGGGCATCGGTGAAGGCGTCGGCCACGAAGTCGGCGGGGAGCTTGTCCACCGGGTCCAGGGCCAGTTCCCGGCGCAACCCCACGGCGGCCTGGCCGATCGTCTCCAGCAGCAGCCACAGCCGGGCGTCGTCGACCGAGCGGGCCTCCTTGGCGCTGGCCTTGGCCACCCCGGCCGCCGCCTCGGCCTCGGCCAGTCGGGCCCGGGCCCGGCGCAGCTCGGCGTCGCTGTCGGCGGCGGCCCGGGTGGCCCGGCCGCGTTCGGTGGCGAGCAGCTCGTTGGCCCGGCGTTCCCGGGCCTGGGTCTCCCGCAGGTTGCGCTGGAGCTGACGGCTCTCCTCCCGGAGCTGGCCCAGCTCCTCGCGGACCCGGGCCAGTTCGTCGCGGAGTTTCTCCGCCTCCACCCGGGCCACCGCCCGGTCGTGCTCGGCCCGGGTGGCCCGCTGCTCTGCCTCCCGGACCAGCTCGGCGACGACCGCGCTGTCCGCCTCGGCGCGGACCGCCGCGCCACTGGCGTCGATCAGCTCCCGCCAGCCCCGGGGGCGGACCAGGTAGGCCAGGGCGGCCACCTCGACCGGGTCGGCGGCGGCCGGCGCGGTGCCCTCGACCACTGCCGCGCCGAGGTCACCGGCGTCGGCCAGCACCCGGGCGGTGACCCGCTGCCGGAACAGCGGATCGGCGGTGAGCTGGGCGGCGATGACCGAACCGCCAAGTCGGGCCCGGCGGTTCGGGGCGAACTTCGCCACCCGGCGCAGCGGCACCGGCACCTCGTCGCCGGGCAGGCCGGGCAGGACCGCGGCGGTGAGCGCCACGATCCGCTGCCGGACCGGCTCCGGCAGCGTGGGCTCCGGCTCCGGCAGCGTGGGCTCCGGGTCCGGGAGGGTGGGCTCCGGGTCGGGCAGGGTGGGCTCCGGGTCGGCCTCGGGCGCCCCCGCACCCAGGTCCCCGCCGGCCTCGGGCGCGGCGGCGGACGACCCCTCCTCCGGGAGGTGGTCGTCGTACGGCTCGGTGAGGGGCATGGGGCAAGTCTCCCACCGCGACCGGGCCCACCGCCGGATGAGTGAGCCGATCTCTCATCCTATGCCGGCAGGGGCCCCTGGGGCTGCGGTGACGGGAGTGTCGCACCAAACGGTTAGCCTGCCGCCCGTGGCACCTGGGGAGTACGTCCAGCAGACCCTGGCCGGTCTGGACCAGTCGGCCGGCGGCGTCGATCCGGCCCTGCCGCTGTACGCGACGACGTTCGTGGTGGTCGACCTGGAGACCACCGGCGGCTCACCCGACGGCGGGGGCATCACCGAGATCGGCGCGGTCAAGGTGCGCGGCGGCGAGGAGCTGGGGATGCTCGGCACCCTGGTCAACCCGGGGGTGCCGATCCCGCCGTTCATCACCGTGCTGACCGGGATCACCCAGGCCATGCTGGTCCCCGCCCCACCGGTCGAGCAGGTGCTGCCGAGTTTCCTGGAGTTCCTCGCCGACGCCGTGCTGGTGGCCCACAATGCGCCCTACGACGTCGGGTTCCTCAAGGCCGCCTGCGCCCGGCACGGCTACCGCTGGCCCAACCCACGGGTGCTGGACACGGCGGCGCTGGCCCGTCGGGTGCTCAGCCGCGACGAGGTGCCCAACCGCAAGCTCGGCACCCTGGCCGCCTACTTCCGCACCACCACCCAGCCCACCCACCGGGCGCTGGACGACGCCAAAGCCACCGTGGACGTGCTGCACGGGCTGATCGCCCGGCTCGGTGGGCACCGGGTCGACACGGTCGGCGAGGCGATCGAGTTCGCCCGTGCGGTCACCCCCACCCAGCGGCGCAAGCGGCACCTGGCCGACGGGCTGCCCAGGGTGCCCGGGGTCTACATCTTCCGGGCCGCCGACGACCGGCCGCTCTACGTCGGCACCTCCGGCGACATCGCCACCCGGGTCCGCAGCTACTTCACCGCCGCCGAGAAGCGGGCCCGGATGTCGGAGATGCTGGCCGCCGCCGAACGGGTGGAGGCGGTGGAGTGCGCCCACCCGCTGGAGGCGGAGGTACGCGAGCTGCGGTTGATCGCCGCGCACGCGCCGCCGTACAACCGCCGGTCGAAGTATCCGGAGCGAATGGTGTGGCTCAAGCTGACCGACGGGCCTTACCCCCGGTTGTCGGTGGTGCGCGGCCTGGCCCCCGGCGACACCGCCTACCTGGGTCCGTTCCGCTCCAAACAGGCCGCCGAACTGGCCGCCGCAGGGTTCCACGACGCGGTGCCGCTGCGCCAGTGCACGCACCGGCTGTCGCTGCGCACGGTCACGCCGGCCTGCGCGCTGGCCGAGCTGGGCCGCTGCCCGGCACCCTGCGAGCACAAGATCACCCCCGAGGAGTACGACGACCGCGCGGTCGCGCCGTTCCGCACCGCCACCACCAGCGACCCGCAGGTGGTGGTGGACGCCCTGCTGGCCCGCATCGAGGCACTGGCGGCGACGCACCGTTACGAGGAGGCGGCGGTGGTGCGGTCCCGGCTGGCGGCGGTGCTACGGGCCGCCGTCCGGATGCAGCGGCTGGCCGCGCTGACCCGGATCGGCGAGCTGACCGCCGCCCGGCCCGCCACCGGGGGCGGTTGGGAGCTGGCGCTGGTGCGGTACGGACGGCTCGCCGGTGCCGGGGTGTCCCCGCCGGGCGTCCACCCGCGACCGACGATCACCGCGATCCGGGCCACCGCCGAGACGGTCGAACCGGGTGGGCACGGGCCGGTGCCCCGGGCCACCGCCGAGGAGACCGAGCGGATCCTGTCGTGGTTGGAGCGACCGGAGACCCGGCTGGTGGAGATGACCTCCGTCTGGTCCTCCCCGGTGGCCGGCGCGGGGCGGTTCCGTGACCTGTTGGCGAAGGCCGAGGGCGGCGGGTCGCACCAACTCTCGACCGAACGCTCATGAGCAAGTGACCGATCGGACTACCCCGCCTCGCTTAGGCTGTTAAGGGAGTGCAGTCCTGCCCGTTTCGTGGGCCTGCTTCCGGTTGCCGGGTACGGTGGCCTGGAGCCGGGGTGAGGAGGTGTCCCACGTGGACGTCGACGCCGGACACGGCGCCGCCCTGGGGGGTGCGCTCCCGGCCCAGCCGGGCGAGTTGCCCCTGACCCGGCGGCTCCGGTCCCTGTTGAGCTGGCCGGCCAACGACGCCGACCCGGTGACGCAGCTGGTCCGCAGCCACCGTGGCATCCACTCCAGCGCGGACTCGTCGGTGCTGCGCCGGGCGTACACGATCGCCGAGAACATGCACCGCGGTCAGTTCCGCAAGAGCGGCGAGCCGTACATCACCCATCCGCTGGCGGTCGCCCAGATCTGCGCCGACCTCGGGATGGACACCACCACCCTGGTCGCGGCGCTGCTGCACGACACGGTGGAGGACACCCGCTACACCCTCCAGGCGCTCAGCGAGGACTTCGGCCACGAGGTGGCGCACCTGGTCGACGGGGTGACCAAGTTCGACAAGGCGTTCTACGGCAAGGCGGCCGAGGCGGAGACGATCCGCAAGATGATCATCGCGGCCGGCAAGGACGTCCGGGTGCTGATCATCAAGCTGGCCGACCGGCTGCACAACATGCGTACCCTCGGGGTCCGCTCGGCCGCCTCCCGGGAGCGGATCGCCCGCAAGACCCAGGAGGTGCTGGTCCCGCTCTGCGACCGGCTCGGCATCCAGACCCTCAAGCGGGACCTCGACGACGTGGTGCTGCTGCACCTGGAGCCCGACGAGCACGCCCGGCTGGCCCGGCACGTGCACGACCGGTCCGGCTGGGACGCCTACCTCGACGACGTGGTGGCCCAGGCCAAGGTGGCACTGCGCCGCAGCCGGGTGGACGCCGAGGTGAGCGTCCGCCCCCGGCACCTCTACTCGATCTGGAAGGACACCGTGGCCGGCGGGCACGCCGTCCCGTACGACCTGCCCCGGATCGTGATCGTGGTGGACGGCCCGGCCACCGACTGTTACGCCGCCCTCGGCGCGGTGCACGGGAGCTGGCGACCGGTCCCCGGCCGGTTCAAGGACTTCATCGCCTCGCCCAAGAACAACCTCTACCGTTCCCTGCACACAAGTGTCTGCGGCCCGCAGGACCGCACGGTCGAGGTGCTGATCCGCACCCGGGAGATGCACCGCTGCGCCGAGTACGGGGTGGCCGCCGACTTCCGCTTCCCCCGCGCCGCCACCGGGGCCAGCAACACCGACCAGCTCTCCTGGCTGCGCCGGGTGCTCGACTGGGAGCAGGAGGCGCCCGACCCGGCCCAGTTCCTCCAGTCGCTGCGGTGCGACCTGGCCGAGGCGCAGATCCAGGTGGTCGCCGACGGCCGGCAGGTGCTGCTCCCGGCCGGTGCCACCCCTGTCGACCTGGCGTACGAGCTGGGCACCGAGCGGGGTGACCACTGCCTCGCCGCGCGGATCAACGGCCGGCTCGCGCCGCTGGCGTCCGAACTGGACGAGGGCGACGTGGTGGAGATCTTCTCGGAGAACGACGCGGAGAGCGGCTTCGAGGCGGACGCCGCCCCCCGCGGCCCCCGTCGCGAGTGGCTCGACTTCGTGAAGTCACCACACGCGCAGATGCAGATCAGCCGCTGGTTCACCGACCACACCGAGCCCGGCATCTCGATCGCCGACAAGGTACGCCTGGGTCGGGCCACCATCGGCCTGGCCCTGCGCAAGCACGACCGTGGGCTGGCCAGTGACCTGCCGCTGCTGCGGCTGTCGGAGGAGCTGGGCTACCCCGACCTGGAGACCCTGCTGGTCGCGGTCTTCGACCGGGCGGTCGAGCCGGACACCGTGGTACGCCAGCTCATCGACCTGGTCGACCATCAACAGTGAGCCCGGTCGGGTCCGACCGTCGCCCGCCCGGCGACCGGTGCGGCTGGTCGCCCTGCCCGGGTGACCGGTCGCCCCGCATCCCACGGCAGCGCGCCGACGGCCTAGCCTGAAGCCATGATCCTCCGTTCCCGCGCCACCGGCCGGGCCGTCGCCTACAAGGTCTTCTACCGGCTGCCGGTCACGGTGCGCCGCCGCCTGGTCCGGCTCGCCGGGCCGAAGTACGTCGTCGGCGCGGTGACCCTGGTCCGGGACAGCGAGGCCGACGGGGCGGGCCGGATCCTGCTGCTGCGCCAGCCCCCCGGGCACAGCTGGACGCTGCCCGCCGGGCTGCTCCAGCGCGGTGAGACCCCTGTCGTCGGCGCGGCCCGGGAACTGCACGAGGAGTCCGGCGTGCGGCTCCCCCCGGAGCAGCTCCGCCCGGCCGTGCCGAACGCCCTGGTGCACACCCGGGGCTGGGTGGACATGGTCTTCGAGGCGGAGGTGCCGGCCGCCGGCACCACGCTGAAGGTGGACGGCGCGGAGGTCTTCGAGGCGGCCTGGCACCCGCTCGACGACCTGCCCCGGCTGAGCCGGGCCACCGCCAACCTGCTCGGCCACTACGGCATCGGGCCGCAGGCCGGCCAGCCCACGACGTGAGCGCGCCGGAGGGCCTGTGCGCGGTGGTGCTCGCCGCCGGCGAGGGCACCCGGCTGCGCCCGCTCACCGCAGGGGTACCCAAGGCGCTCTGCCCGGTCGGCAACGTGCCGCTGCTGGACCGGGCGCTGGAACGGCTCGCCGGCCTCGGGTTCACCGGGCCGGACCGGGTGGCGGTGAACGCCTGCTACCTGGCCGACCAGGTGGTGACGCACGTCGGCGACCGGGCGCACCTGTCGGTGGAGCCGGGTGATCCGCTGGGCACCGCCGGTGGCCTGGGCAACCTGCGGGACTGGATCGCCGGCCGGGGGGTGCTGGTCGGCAACGCCGACGCGTACCTGGCCGATCCCCTGGCCGTGCCGGGCCCGGACGTCGCGGCGCTGCTGGCCGGCTGGGACGACCGGTCCGTACGGCTGCTCGGCCGGCCGGCCCCGGACCCGACCGCCCCCGGCACCTTCGACGGGCACGTCTTCACCGGCTTCTCGCTGCTGCCCTGGCACCGGGTACGCGAGCTGCCGGCCAGCTTCGGCGACCTGGTCCGCGCGGTGTGGCGGCCGGCGGAGGCGGCCGGTGAGCTGACCGTGGTGGCGTACCCCGGCACGTTCTTCGACACCGGCACCCCGGCCGACTACCTGGCGGCCAACCTGCACGCCGCCGGCGACGACACCCTGGTCGCCCCGGACGCCACCGTGACGGGCCGGGCACGGCGCGCGGTGGTCGGTGCGGGCGCGGTGGTGCGCGGCGACGTGGAGCGGGTGGTGGTCTGGCCCGGCGCGACGGTCGGCCCGGACGAACGGCTCCGCGACGCGATCCGGGCCGGCGACGGCCTCACCGTGACGACCGTTCCCGGAGGTAATTGACCAATCCTGCCACAATCGCCACCACGCAACCGCTCGCGCCCCGGATCACGCTGTCGGTCGGATACCAGTCGGGCACCCGCGCCGTCGTCGCGTTCCTGATGTTGGGTGTCGTCCTGACGATCACCTGCGGCGGTCTCTGCGGCGTCACCGCCAGGTCGGTGCTCGCCGGGCTCCTGGTTGCCGCGCCCGTCATGCTCTTCTACGGCCTGCTGATGAGGAGCATCCTTCGGGCCGGGGGCTGGCTGGAGGGCAGCCGGCTCACCGTGGTCAACGTCGCCACCCGGACCGTCGACCTGCGGGCCGCCCGGTCGGTGTCGCTGCGCGCCACCGGCTCCGTCAAGCGGACGCCGCTGCTCACCGTCACCACGGACGCCCGCACCGTCAAGCTCATTCTGCGCAGCGGGGAGGGGGTTCTCCTCCCGCCCGGCGAGTTGGTCGCGCTGGCCGCCGCACTCGACACGGCCCGCTGCCCCGGCGCGGCGGAGACGGCAGGCTGGCTGCGCGCCGTCGCGGCGGGTCCCCGCACCATGCTCTGACGACCCCGACCCGAAACAACCTGCACGCCGCCGGCGACGACATCCTGATCGCCCCGGACGGTGGCGGCCGTACCCGGCGGAGATTGATCACCGCTGCCACAATCACCACCATGCAACCGCACCCGCCCCGGATCGCCCTGTCGGTCGGCTACCAGTCCAGCCGCACCAGCCGGATCGTCTCGTTGCTGGTGCTGGGCACCATCTTGACGATCGGCTGCGGATGTGTCGGCGCCGTCGCCGGGACCGGCCTGAACGCGTCGGTCGGCGACACCGGGGGCAACCCGGCGGTACCGGCGCTCGTCGCGCTCCTGGTGGCCGGGCTCGTCATGCTCCTCATCGGCCTGCTGGTGACGAGCATCGTCCGGGCCGGGGCCCGGCTGGAGGGCAGCCGGCTCACCGTGGTCAACCTCGCCGCCCGGACCGTCGACCTGCGGGCCGCCCGGTCGGTGACACTCCGCGCCGCGGCCATCGCGCAGACCGGCGTGTCCAGCGACGGCGGGCTGGTCGCCACCGGCGCGGTCACCCGGACGCCGGTGCTCACCGTCAGCGCCGACACAGGCACGGTCAAGCTGGGGCTGCGCAGCCGGGAGGGCCTGCTCATCCCACCTCCCGAGATGTACGCCCTGGCCGCCGCGCTGGACACC
This sequence comes from Micromonospora sp. DSM 43699, assembly GCF_055517075.1. NCBI lineage: Bacteria > Bacillati > Actinomycetota > Actinomycetes > Micromonosporales > Micromonosporaceae > Micromonospora > Micromonospora sp. DSM 43699. Next base: position 35,115 of record NZ_JBTMMT010000038.1, on the reverse strand, counting down.
GCCCGCTGCCCGGGGGCGGCGGAGGCCGCCGGCTGGCTGCGCGCCATGGCCGCCGACCCGCGCACCATGCTGCTCTGACCCGCGCCGCCCGGGCGGGGACGACCGGGAGACGCCGGGGGTGCGGCACTAGCATGGTCAGCGACGCCAGGCCGGCATCGCGCCGGGCACGACGAACGGAGAATCGTCAAGTGATCACCGCGATCGTCCTGATCGACTGCGCCACCGACTCGATCCCCGAGGTGGCCGAGAACCTGGCCAACCTGCCCGGAGTCAGCGAGGTCTACTCGGTGGCCGGGCACGTCGACCTGATCGCCATCGTCCGGGTCCGGGAGTTCGAGCAGATCGCCCAGGTCATCGCGGGCAGCATCTCCAAGGTGCCCGGGGTGCTCGGCACCGAGTCGCACATCGCCTTCCGTGCCTACTCCCAGCACGACCTGGAGGAGGCGTTCGCGATCGGTCTGGCCAGCGCCGACTGACCCGCACCGCCGGCGGTCGCCGGCACCGACCGGCCATGCCGCCGGCAACCGGCCCACACCGCCGGCAACCGGCGCGCACGATGGTGGCCGGCCCGCTGGGGACCGGCCACCATCAGGTGGTACGAGACGTCAGCTGTTGCCTGGCGCGGGCGTCTCGGTCGGGCCGCCCGGAGCCGGGGACTCGGTGCTGGTGCCACCCGGTGCCGGGGACTCCGTGGTGCCACCCGGGGCCGGCGTGCCGCTGCCACCGGGGCTCGCGGTGCCGCTGGCGCTGGTCTGCGGGACCGGGATGCCCAACTCCTGGGCCAGGGCCACCAGCGCGTCGTAGTGCGCCTGCAACACCGGCAGCGCGTCCTGCGCCAGCTGGACCACCGACTGCTCGGAACCCTGCGAGATCTCGGTCTGGGTGGCCTGGATGGCCTGCACGTGACCGGCCAGCTCAGCGGTCACCCACGCCTTGTCGAACGCGGCGCCGTTGAGGCCGTTGAGCTTGTCGATCACCTTCTGCTGGTCGGCCGTCGGCGCGTTCGGCAGGGTCACGTTCAGCTGCTGCGCGGTGTTCTGCACCGTCTGGTCGAGCTGGGTGTGATCCGTGACGAACTGCTGCCCCAACTGCTTGACCTGCTCGTTCTGCCCCTTCTTCTGGGCCAGGTTCCCGGTGACGATCTCCGCCAGGTTCACCTGGTGCACCGCCTGCAGGTACTGGGTGTCCTGCGCCGACGGCTGTGCAGCGGCCTGCGCGGTGGCCGCGGGCGCCAGACCGACCACCACCAGCGTGGCCAGCAGTCCCAGGCGTTTGATACCCAACATGTTCCCTCCCCGTTTCCGTTGGACCGCACGGATACCCGACTGGCGGGGGTTAATCCTGTGCTTCCACCCATTGGGGTCCGGTCACTCCGGCCCGCCTGCCCGGGAAACGGACGAGGCGCCCGCCGGAGGATTCCGGCGGGCGCCTCGGTCGAACGGATCGGGGAGGTCAGCGGCGGGACTCGCCGCTGCCGATCTCCTCCCGCTCCGGGCGGGGTTCCACAGGCGGGTGCCCCGGCGAGACCGGCGCCTCGACCGGCTTCTCGATCGGGTAGAAGAAGCCCCGGATCGCCGGGCCGAGCGCCCCGAGCCGGTTCATCTTCTTGGGTACCACCCAGCCGACGTAGTCCAGTTCGGCGTGTCCGTGGTCGTCGGTCGCACTGAGCGGCTGGTGGATCTCCTCGAACCGGCCGTCGGGCAGGCGCCGGATGATGCCGGTCTCCACACCGTGGGCCAGCACCTCCCGGTCGTGCTGCTGGAGCCCGAGGCAGATCCGGTACGCGACGTAGTACGCCAGCGGCGGGATCACCAGCAGGCCGATCCGGCCCGCCCAGGTCATCGCGTTCAGGCTGATGTGGAACTTGTCGGCGATCACGTCGTTGGCACCGGAGAGGGTCAGCACGATGTAGAAGGCGACCGCCATCGCGCCCACCGCCGTCCGGGCCGGGACGTCCCGGGGCCGTTGCAGCAGGTTGTGGTGCCGGTGGTCCTTGAGCTGCCGTGCCTCCACGAACGGGTAGAGCGTGGAGAGCCCGACCAGGATGCCCGGCAGCACGACAGTCGGCCAGAACAGCGGCGGGATGACGTACCCGTCGCCGATCGGGATGTTGATCTCCCAGGCGGGCATCAGCCGGGTCGAGCCGTCGAGGAACATGACGTACCAGTCGGGCTGGCTGGCGGCCGAGACCACCCATGCCTCGTACGGGCCGAAGTACCAGATCGGGTTGATCTGGAACAGACCACCCATCAGCGCGATCACGCCGAAGACGACCATGAAGAAGCCGCCCTGCTTGAGCGCGTAGCGGGGGAACATCCGCTCGCCGACCACGTTGTCGTTGGTCCGGCCGGGGCCGGGCCACTGGGTGTGCTTCTGCTTGAACACCAGGCCCAGGTGGGCGCTGATCAGCGCGACCAGCAGACCCGGGATCAGCAGCACGTGGGCGATGAAGAACCGGCTGATGATGATCTCACCGGGGAACTCGCCACCGAAGATCGACGAGGTGACCCAGGAGCCGACCACCGGGATCGACAGCATGATGCCGGAGGCGATCCGCAGACCGGTGCCGGACAGACCGTCGTCCGGCAGGGAGTAGCCGGAGAAGCCGGCCAGGAAGCCGACCCAGAACAGCAGTGAGCCGATGATCCAGTTGGTCTCCCGCGGCTTGCGGAACGCGCCGGTGAAGAAGACCCGCATCATGTGCACCACGATCGCGGCCATGAACAGCAGCGCGGACCAGTGGTGCATCTGCCGCATGATCAGACCACCCCGGACATCGAACGAGATGTCGAGGCTGGAGGCGTACGCGGCGGACATCGGGGTGCCCCGCAGCGGGGCGTAGCTGCCGTTGTAGACCACCTCGGTCATCGCCGGCTCGTAGAAGAAGGTCAGGAAGACACCGGTCAGCAGCAGCACGACGAACGAGAAGAGCGCGATCTCGCCGAGCAGGAACGACCAGTGGTCCGGGAAGACCTTGTTGAGCAGCTTGCGTAACGGGGTGGCGACCTGGAAGCGGTCGTCCACTCCCCCGGCGGCCTTGCCCGGCACCGCTGCTACGTCAAACTTTCGGCGCTTCATGGCCGCTCCCAGAAGTCGGGGCCGACGGTTTCGGTGTAGTCGGACTTCGCCACGAAGAAGCCTTCCTCGTCCACCTCGATCGGCAGCTGGGGAAGCCGCCGGCTCGCCGGGCCGAAGACCGGGCGGGCGTTGTCGGTGATCAGGAACTGGCTCTGGTGACACGGGCAGAGCAGCCGGTTGGTCTGCTGCTCGTAGAGGCTCGCCGGGCAGCCGGCGTGGGTGCAGATCTTGGAGTACGCCGCGTAGTTGCCCCACATGAAGTCACCGTGACCGACCCGCGAGTTGGCCTGCCGGGACTTCTCCGCGTCGGTCTCCCGCAGGTGGATCAGCAGCGTCGGCGAGTCGGCGTGCTTGTTGCTCACGCCGTGCTCGATGCCGGGGAAGACGGTCAGCTGACCGCCGGCGCTGACGTCGGCCGGGCGGATCGGCCGACCGTCCTCGCGGACCAGCCGGATCTTCTTGCCGTCGGCCGGCGCGAAGCCGGTGGTGAACATCTGGTTGTTCTTGTGCGGGTTGGAGATCAGGCCACCGACCAGCGGGGCCGCCGCGACCGCACCGACCGGCAGCAGACCGGCGACCAGCGAGACGCCGAGCAGCGGACGACGTCGTACCCCCATCTCGTCGGCGAGGTACCGCATGGTCTCACCGGTGATCTTCCGGTCCTCCGGGGACCCGGGACCGTCGTGCCGGTCCTGGATCGAGACCTCCTTGGGCAGCAGCTTCTTGCCCCAGGTGAGGATGCCGAAGCCGACGCCGAGCAGGGCGAGGCCCAGGGTGAGGCCGAGCAGCGGGGTGTACCACTTGTCGCCACCACGGCCCGGCTCGTACTCCCAGGGCCACCAGATGTAGACGACCAGGAACGCGGTGGCGGCCAGGCCGGTGAGCAGGAACATCGCCGCGACCGTACGGGTCAGCCGGCGCTCGGCCTTGCTGCCCGGGACGACCTGCTCCTCGTAGTGGACGATCTCGATGTCGTCCCGCCGGGCCCCCTCGGTGACGATGTCGAACCGGGAGAGTCGGGGGTCGTGGACGTCGAGCGGCTCCCGACCCTGCGGGGCGTGCTGCTCGGTCTGGGTGCTCATGCCGTCACCTCGCTACGGGCGGTGCCGGCGCCCGGCACCACGGCAATGCTGTTGACGATCCGGTCGGTCACGACTTGCCCGCAATCCACAGGCTCGCGAAGACCAGCGCGACGATGCCCACCAGGAAGATCGCCAGACCTTCGGTGGACGGGCCGTACCGGCCGAGGTTGAAACCGCCCTGGTCCTGGTCGGCCTTCAGCGACTCCTGGATGTAGGCGATGATGTCCGCCTTCTGCTCCGGGGTGATCTGGTTGTCGCCGAACACCGGCATGTTCTGCGGGCCGCTGAGCATCGCGGCGTAGATCTGCGCGTCGCTGGCCGGCGCCAGGCTCGGGGCGTACTTGCCGGAGGAGAGCGCGCCGCCGCCGCCACCGAAGGCGTGGCACTGCGAGCAGTTGATCCGGAACAGCTCGCCGCCGGTGGCCAGGTTGGCGCCCTCGCGGAGGTTGCCCTGCGGGACCTGCGGGCCGCCGCCGAGCTCCTGGATGTACTGGCCGAGCTGGCGAACCTGCTCGTCGGTGAAGACCGGCGGCTTGCGCATGGCCTGCGCTTCCTGCCGGGCCATCGGCATCCGGCCGCTGCCCACCTGGAACTCCACCGAGGCGGAGCCGACACCGATCAGGCTCGGGCCACGACCCTCGACGCCCTGGGCGTTACGGCCGTGGCAGGTCACGCAGCTCACGTCGAACAGGGCCCGGCCCTCGGCCGCGGCACCGGTCAGCGGCGGGTTTTCCTGCGCCTGCACGCCCGGGGCGAAGACGGTGTAGGCGCCGCCGGCCAGCGTCAGCGCGGCGATCAGCCGGAACGCCGCGCCCAGCCGGCGGCGGCCCCTGCTGCGCGCTGCGGGCCGCCCGCGCAGGCGCGCGAGCAGACCGCGTCGGCGGTCGTTGTCAGAAGTCATGACCTGTGTCCTTAACCGGTTGGACCTTGTCTCAGGGGACGGAGCAGCGGCGCGGAACGTGACACGCCAAGATCACTGAAGCCAGTAGATCATGGCGTAGAGCCCGATCCACACGACGTCGACGAAGTGCCAGTAGTACGACACGACGATCGCCGACGTGGCCTGGGCGGGGGTGAACCGGCCCATGGTGGTGCGGACCATGAAGATGATGAAGGCGATGAGACCGCCTGTCACGTGCAGGCCGTGGAAGCCGGTGGTCAGGTAGAACATCGACCCGTAACCGTCTTCGTTGATCTTCACGCCTTCGTGGACCAGGGTGAGGTACTCGTTCGCCTGGCCGAGCACGAAGATCAGGCCCATCACGAAGGTGAGCGTGAACCAGCGTCGCAGGGCGTGGACGTCACCCTTCTCGGCCGCGAAGACACCGAGCTGGCAGGTCACCGAGGACAGCACCAGGATCACCGTGAAGGTGGTCGCATAGGGGATGTTGAGTACCTCGGTGTGCTTCTCCCACTGCTCCGGCGCCGCCGCGCGGATCGAGAAGTACATCGCGAACAGCGCCGCGAAGAACATGAGTTCGCTGGAGAGCCACACGATCGTCCCGACGCTGACCATGTTGGGCCGCGTCAGAGAGTGGATCCGGCTCTTGTCAATGGCTGGGGCCGCAGTCACGCGGTCATTATTGCCCCTGACCGGGGCGGGCGATCAGCGGGGGGCCAAAACCCGGGTGAGGGATGGCCCGATCGTGGAGGTCCGGTTCGCCTGGCCTAGCCTGAAAAGCGTGCTGCACGTCGATTCGATCTTCGCCGCCACCTCGGCGACCCCGCCCACCAGCCTCGCGGCGGGCGGCGTCGAGGTACCGCCGCCGTTCGACATCACCCGGGTCTTCACCGAGACCCGGCTGGACAGCTGGCTCGCCCTGGGCCTGGTCCTCGCCGCCGGCCTCTACCTCTACGGGGTCTACCGGCTGCGGCTGCGCGGGGACCGCTGGCCGGTCGTGCGTACCGTCTGCTTCCTCGGGCCGGGCCTGGGCGGCATCGCCGCGGTCACGGTCAGCGGGCTGCACGCCTACGACACCGCCCTACTCTCGGTGCACATGGTGCAGCACATGGTGCTGTCGATGATCGCGCCGATCTTCCTGGCCCTGGGCGCACCTGTCACCCTGGCCCTGCGCACCCTGCCGGTCGGCCCCCGCAAACGGCTGCTGGCGGTCGTGCACAGCCGGATCGCCCGGGTCTACAGCTTCCCGCTTGTGGCGTTCACCATCTTCGTGGTCAACCCGTTCGCGCTCTACTTCACCGACCTGTACCGCTACACCCTCGAACACGCCTGGGCGCACGAGCTGGTGCACGCGCACTTCATCATGACCGGCTGCGTCTTCTTCTGGCCGCTGCTCGGCCTGGACCCGCTGCCCGGCCGCTGGCCGTACCCGGCGCGGGCGCTGCTGATGCTGCTGTCGGTGCCGTTCCACACCGTGCTCGGGCTCACCATCATGCAGAGCACCACCCTGTTCGGCGGCGACTGGTACCCGTCGCTCGGCCTGGCCTGGTCAGACCCGCGCAACGACCAGGTGGTCGCCGGGGGCATCCTCTGGGCCGGCGGCGAGTTCGTCAGTGTGACGATGATCGCGGTGCTGGTGGTGCAGTGGGTCAAGCAGTCCGAGCGGGAGGCCCGCCGGGTGGACCGCGAGCTGGACCGGCAGGAGGCCCGCGACCGCGCCGCCGAGGCCGAGGCCATCCCCACCGCCGCCACCCCCGCCGCCACCCCCGCCGCCGTGGCCACCGCCAGTCCCGACGCCGGGACCACCCCGCCGGCAGGTCCGCCGGCCGCCACCGCCGCGACCCCCGGAAACCCGCTCTGAGCTGCCGCGACGGCCGGTCCGCCGGGAGCCGGCAGGCGGGATGTCGGGTACGCCACACCGCCCGGTAGGATCAGCGGGCAGCAACGAGGAGTACAGCCCATGAGTGTGCGCAGCGAGCGAGTCAGGCTCAGTGCGACGGTGCCTCATCACGGCACGGAGCGAAGCGGAGTGTCGGCATGAGCGAGCGTCTCTGCACCGTCCTGCTCTACAGCGACGACGCGCAGGTCCGGGACCGGATGCGGCTGGCCGTCGGCACCCGCCCCGCGCCCGGGCTGAAGATCGAGTTCGTCGAGGCGTCCGACTATTTCGGCTGTGTCCGGCTGGTCGACGACTACGAGATCGACCTGATGCTGCTCGACGGCGAGGCCAGCCCCGGCGGTGGCCTGGGCATCGCCCGTCAGATCAAGGACGACCGGGAGGACGCCCCGCCCACCTGCGTGGTCATCGCCCGTGCCGCCGACCGATGGCTCGCCTCGTACGCGCAGGTCGACGGCGTGCTGATGCACCCGCTCGACCCGGTGACCACCGGCACCACGGTCGCCGAGCTGCTGCGTACGCACGCCGCCGCCTGAGTCGGACGCACTCGGCGGCGCCCAGGCGCCCGGGGTGACGGGCGCACCGTCCACCCGCACCCCCACGCCCGCTCGGGAGGCCCATCATGGGCGAACGGACCTGGCCGCACCTGCTCAACGCGCTGCTGCGCGGCGACGAGCTGTCCACCGCCGACACCACCTGGGCGATGAACGAGATCATGGCCGGTGCCGCCGGCCCGGCGCAGATCGCCGGTTTCGCGGTCGCGCTGCGCGCCAAGGGTGAGACCTCGGCCGAACTGGCCGGTCTGGTCGAGGCGATGCTCGACAACTCGGTGCCGGTGACCCTGCCGGAGGAGCTGCGGCGCACCGCGATCGATGTGGTGGGCACCGGGGGTGACCTCGCCCACACGGTCAACATCTCGACCATGACCGCACTGGTGGTGGCCGGTGCCGGCGTCCCGGTGGTCAAGCACGGCAACCGGGCCGCCTCGTCGCTGTGCGGCACCGCCGACCTGCTGGAGTTCTTCGGCCTACCGCTGGATCTGGGCCCCGAGCAGGTGGCCCGGTGCGTGACCGAGGCCGGCATCGGCTTCTGCTTCGCGCCCCGGTTCCACCCCGGGTACCGGCACGCCGGCCCGGTCCGCCGGGAGATCGGCGTGCCGACCGCGTTCAACTTCCTCGGCCCGCTGACCAACCCGGCCCGGCCACACGCCGGCGCGGTCGGCTGCTTCGACGCCCGGATGGCCCCCGTGATGGCCGAGGTCTTCGCTCGCCGGGGCGACTCGGTGATCGTGATGCGCGGCGAGGACGGCCTGGACGAGTTCACCACCGCCGCGCCCACCCGGGTCTGGGTGGCCCAGCAGGGCACCGTACGGGAGGCCGTGCTGGACGCGGCCGATCTCGGGGTACCCCGGGCCACCCTGGCCGACCTGCGGGGCGGTGACGCCGCGCACAACGCCGCAGTGGCCCACCGGCTGCTGGCCGGCGGGACCGGTCCGGTACGCGACGCCGTCCTGGTCAACGCCGCCGTCGCGCTGGCCACCCAGACCCCGCTGGACGGCGACCTCACCGAGGCGGTACGCGCCGGCATGGCCCGCGCCGCGGAGTCAGTCGACTCGGGGGCGGCAGCGGCGGTCCTGGACCGCTGGGTCGACGTCGCCCGCTCCCTCTGACCCACTCCCTCCGCCCACCCACCTGCCCCGCCCACCCCGCGCGCCCAGCGCCGGGGGTGCGGCATGGCGGGATGACCAGTGGCGCACAGGCCCGGTGCCACGGTGGCGGGGTGGCGGGGTGGCGGGGTGGCGGGGTGGCGGGGAAGTGTCGTAGGGGCGTGGGAAACTACATGGGAGTAATTTTCCGTTTCCGGTGATGGCGGCGATGTCCATCGGCGGGTTCCGGAGCGAGAGGAGACGCCCGTGTCGGACCGCGAGCTCTACTGCGACACCTGTGAGGGCGTCCAGCCGTTCGAGATGCCGCCGTGCCCCGATGGTCACGGCGTCGACTGCCCTGAACTGCTCTGCACCGGTTGCGGCACGGCGGTGCTGATCGCGACCTTCGCCTTCCAGGCCACCCGCCTGGCCAGCCGTCGTCGCCGCCCGCCAGCGCCCGGTCGCCACGCCGCCTGACTGGCTCCCCGGCCCCCTCGGTCCCGCCACGCCGCCTTAACTGGCTCCCGGCCCACCTCGGTCCCGCCACGCCGCCACGCCGCCGAAACTGGCTCCCGGCCCCCTCGGTCCCCGTCCGACCGCCACAACGATGGCGCACCGCCCCGGCCACTGATTCGCGCCTGCGAGCCGGGGCACCCCACTGTGCACCATTCCTGCCGACCGCTCGTGCTCGGTCGGCGCCCGTCCGGTGGTCGGGTCGACAGTGATATCAACCGGCGCACCGTGCTTCTCCCGGCGTCGCCGTCGACCGGTGCCTGTCGCCGATCGACAGCACTCGGGCGCGACGGTCGCCTGCGACCTGCGTGTTCCGGCCAGGTGATGGGATCACACTCGCGTCCTTTGGACCTGATGACGTAGACGCATCACCCGCCTGGCGATGGGTTCCTGACCGTCGATCCCGTGATGCTCTCCCATATTCCACCGGGCCGGCGCGCATCAGTCTCCCGGACCGGCGCGGAAGGGCCCCGCAGCACGGCAGGGTGCACCCACGGGCAGCGGCACGCCTAACGGATCCCGTGGTTGCTGCTGAGTCGTCTACGTCATCAGCTCTACAGGACGCGAACGAGTACTCCCTACCCCGCAGTCTTCGAGACGCCGCGCGCGAGGTGTGGTTGATCCACTCGCATGAGCCGAAACAGCGGTATCACGTCACGGGAATACCGCTACGTCGACCCACCGGAGTCGATCATCTTGCGGGACAGCGAAAACAGGCCCGCTTCCCAGGTGGGAGGCGGGCCTGTCCGAAGTTCGGACCGGTGCGCGACGGGGCGAGCAGGACAAGCGGGACCGGTGCGCGACGGGGCGAGCGGGGGTCAGTGCTCGGCGGTGCGGCGGGTACCGGAGTAGTACTCGAAGAGCAGGCCACAGGCGGCGAAGATGACCAACACCAAACCCAGTCCGAGCAGCCAGAACTGCCAGAACACCAGACCCAGGCCGGCGAGCGCGGCAGCCAGCGCCAAGCCGAAGGGCCAGTAGCTGCCGGGGCTGAAGAAGCCGATCTCGCCCGCGCCGTCGGCGATCTCGCCGTCCGGCCGGTCCTCGGGGCGCAGGTCGATGCGGCGGGAGACGAACCAGAAGAAGCCACCGCACATCGCGCAGAGCAGGAAGGACAGCAGCAGGGCCACCGTGCCGACCCATTCGACCTGGCCGCCGGAGTCGCCGTACGTCCAGGCGCCGTAGAGGATCGTCGCGCCGAAGAGGAACCCGGCGATGATGAGGAAGATACGCCACTCGGTCTTCATGCCGGATACCTCAGTTTCCCGCGCCCGCGGACGCGCCGTCCGGGTTGAAGTTGTCCTTGTTGCGACGGGTGTCGAACGGCTGGGTGGTCTTCGCGTAGGGGTCCTGGCCGATGGCGGTCAGCGCCTCCTGCGTCGACTTGCCGTCCCGCTTGGCCGCCAGGAACTGGTCGTACGCCTCGGGGGAGACCACCCGCAGCTCGAAGTTCATGAAGGCGTGGTAGCTGCCGCACAGCTCGGCGCAGCGGCCCACGTACGCGCCCTCGGACTCCAGCTTGGAGACCTCGAACACGTTACGGATCTTGCCGGGCATCACGTCGCGCTTGAACAGCAGCTCCGGCACCCAGAAGGAGTGGATGACGTCGCGGCTGGTCTCCTCGAACCGGATGGACCGGTCGGTCGGCAGCACCAGCACCGGGATGACCTCGCTGGTGCCCAGCACCGACGCCACGGTGTTGGCCTCGGTGCCCTGGCCGTCGCGGTAGTTGAACTGCCAGTTCCACTTGAAGGCGACGACCTCGACGGTGACATCCGGGTTCTTCGTCGTCCGCACCACGTCGGTCTGGACCACCGCCGTGTAGTAGAAGAGGACCGAGACGATCAGGATCGGCGCGATGGTGTAGAGGAACTCCATCGGCAGGTTGTAACGGGTCTGCACCGGCAGCTCGTTGCCGCGCTTGCGGTAGCGCACCACGCACCAGAAGATCAGGCCCCAGACGAAGACACCGACCGCCAGGGCGGCGATGCAGGAGGCGATCCACAGGTCGTACATCCGGTGCGCTTCGGGGGTGATGCCGCCCTGCGGCCAGCCGAAGCCGTCGACCGAGCGGCCGACGTCACACCCGGTGAGCAGAACCAGCAGCGCAGCTCCGCCGAGACCGAGCCCGGCGAGCCGGCCAGCACCACGCCGCCGACGCTCACCGGCTCCGGGGGAAGCGCTGTGCCGTACGGCCGACGGCCGTACCTCCGAACTCCTTGCGACCACCTGGTCCTGCCTCCCTAGCGCGCCGCGGTGGGGCTTTCCATCAGCACCGACGGCAAAGGCGTCACCGACGGTCGCAGATTACTCGACCATGGCGGGCTCGACCGTCTTGGGGTCGCTGTCCGACCCCATCGGGGGGATCTTGCCGATCCTGACGCGATAGCGTCATCAGCCGTGAGTGCCCACCCGGTCTACCTGGACGCGGCCACCGCCGCGCCGCTGCACCCGGTCGCCCGGCAGGCGTTGCTGGCGGCCCTCGACGACGGCTGGGCCGACCCCGCCCGCCTCTACAGCCGGGCCCGCCGGGCCGCCCAACTCCTCGACGCGGCCCGCGAGGCCACCGCCGCCACCCTCGGCGTCCGCCCCGACGAACTCTCCTTCACCCCCAGCGGTACGCACGCAGCGCACTCCGCCGTGCTCGGTGGCCTGGCCGGCCGGCAGCGCAGCGGCGACACCCTGGTGCACTCGGCGATCGAACACTCGGCGGTGCTGCACGCCGCCGAACGGCACGTGGCGACCGGCGGCACCGCGACCTCCGTACCGGTGGACCGGCTCGGCCGGCTCGACCTTGCCGCCTGGTCGACGGCGGTGCACTCCCCCGGGGTGGCGCTGGCGGCGTTGATCGGGGCCAGCCACGAGGTGGGCACCGTCCAGCCGGTCGCCGGGGCCGCCGCCGCCTGCGCCGCCGCCGGGGTGCCGCTCTACGTGGACGCGGCCCAACTGGTCGGCCGGGTGCCGGTGCCGGACGGGTGGTCGGTGCTGACCGCCAGCGCGCACAAGTGGGGCGGTCCGCCCGGCGTCGGGCTGCTGGTGGTCCGCAAGGGCACCCGCTGGGAGTCGCCGTGGCCGGCCGACGAGCGGGAGTTCGGGCGTACCCCCGGGGTGGTGAACCTGCCGGCGGTGGTGGCGGCAGCGGCGAGCCTGCGCGCGGCGGCGGCCGACGCGGCGGCCGAGGCGGCCCGGCTGACCCCGCTGGTGGACCTGATCCGGGCCCGGGTCGCCGCCGAGGTGCCGGACGTGGAGGTGGTCGGCGACCCGGTCGACCGGCTCCCCCACCTGGTGACCTTCTCCTGCCTGTACGTCGACGGCGAGGTGCTGCTGCACGCGCTGGACCGGCGCGGCTTCGCCGTCTCCTCCGGTTCCTCCTGCACGTCCTCGACGCTGCGCCCGTCGCACGTGCTGGAGGCGATGGGGGTGCTGTCGCACGGCAACGTCCGGGTCTCGCTGCACCGGGACACCACCGAGGCGGACGTCGGGCGGTTCCTCGCCGAGCTGCCCGGGATCGTCGCCGACCTGCGCGCCGACGCCGGCGTGGTGGGCCTGTGACCGTCCCGACCGACCCGGCCGGGACGGACAGCACCCCGGCCGGACCGCACAGGGCAGCGACCGGGTCGGGTGCCGCCGCCTCCGGGCCGGATGGCCGTCCGACCGGGACCGGCGGCGGCGGGGCCGGGGCGGTGGAGGTGCTGGACTGTCGGGGGCAGCGGTGTCCGCTGCCGGTGATCGCGCTGGCCCGTCGGCTGCCCGAGCTGCCCATCGGCGCGGTGCTGCGGGTGCTCGCCGACGACCCGGCCGCCGCCGTGGACATCCCCGCCTGGTGCCGGATGCGCGGCCAGGAGTTCGTCGCCGCCGTCCCGGACGGACCGGGCTACGAGGTACGCCGCGCCCGCTGACCCGTCAGACGCAGGTGTCGACCGGCCTCGCGTCGATCCAGATCAGCCGGAGGCGGCGACCGGTGCGGCTGAGGAGCCGCACCGCGCTCTCGGCGGTGGCGAAACGCCCGGCCGGAACCTGCTGGTCGCCGCAGAGCAGTGCCCGGTCGGGGAACGCCAGGCCCCAGGCGAGGATCCCTCCGTCGATCCGGTCGCCGTGCTCCTCACCGATCGCGAACCGGCGTGGGGCGAACTCGTTCGCCAGGTCGACGAGCATCTGGTGGAACTCCTCGGGCGTACCGAGCGGCGGGAGCACGGGGTCGGACATGACCACCTCCAAGAGTCGTTGCTATACGTATAGCCGCGATCCTTGCTCTTTGGAAGGCCTGTCGCCATGATGTTCTCGTCGGTACACGAATCTGGAGGCAATCATGGGTAGGCGAACGGATCCGTCCGCGCTGCGCTGGCTGATCGGCGCCGAGCTGGGTCGGTACCGCCGCGAGGCACCGATGACGCTCACCGAACTGGCCGCCAGCACCGGCATCGGCAAGCCGAAGCTCGGTCACATGGAGACCGGCCGCTACCAGCAGTTCCCCGAGGACATCTCGGCCGTGCTCCGCGCCTGCGGGGCCGACCAGCCGGCGATCGACCGGCTGACCGCCCTGGCCGGCCGCTCCGACGCCAAGACCTGGTGGGCGCCCTGGGCCGCGGTGATGCCGGACTGGTTCAAGACGTACGTCGGGCTGGAAGGGCTGGCCGACGGCGCATTCGTCTTCGAGTCCATGGTCATCCCCGGCCTGCTCCAGACCGAGGAGTACGCCCAGGCGCTGACCCTGGGCACCGGGTTCGTCCGCCCCGACCACACCGAACGCTTCGTGTCCTTCCGGCAGAACCGGGCCCGGCGGCTCACCGACGACGACCCGCTCACCCTGCACGCGGTGATCGGCGAGGCGGCACTGCGGCTGCGGGTCAACGGCGACGAGACCCGGCGGGCGCAGCTCCGGCACCTGGCCACCATGTCAGAGCTGCCGAACGTCACCGTGCAGGTGCTCCGCCCCGAGGACGGCCCGCACGCCGCGACGCCCCTGGGCAAGTTCGTCCTGCTGGACTTCGCCAACGTCCGGCCGATCGCCTACACCGAGGTGCTGGACGGGGCGATGTACGTGCAGGACCCGGACGGGGTCCGGACCTATAGCATGGTGGCAGACAACCTGCGCCAGGTCGCCCTCTCGCCCGCCGAGTCACGCGCGCTGATCAGGGAGTTGGCCGGCGCGGCCTGACCCCCTGGAGGCCACCGTGTCCCCCCTCGACGACCTCACCACCGCCCGCTGGCACACCAGCAGCCGCAGCGCCAACAACGGCGACTGCGTGGAGTGCGCCGTCCTGCCCGACCGGGTGGCCGTACGGGACAGCAAGGACCGCTCCGGCCCGGTGCTGCTCTTCCCCGCCCGCCAGTGGTCCGCGTTCGTCGCCGCGCCGCCCGCACCCCGCTCCCCCGGTCGAGCCGACTGACCTCCCGGCACCGCCGACCGGGATCAGGTGCCCGGGACACGGCCTGCCGGCTCAGGTGCCCGGGACACGGCCGACCGGCTCAGGTCAGGTAGGACAGGATGCCGGGGAGCGGGTCGATCGCGATGGTGGTGTCGACCACCAGCCGGGGGCCGATCAGCGGCTCGTACTCCTCGCCGCGCTGTCGGACCTGCTCCCAGGTCGGGGCGAGCGGGTCGGCCCCGTGCCGGGCCTCGACCCGGCGGCGCAGCTGCGCCTCGTCACCGCAGTAGACCTCGATCAGCCGCAGCGGCACCCCGGCCCGCGCGGCCAGGTCGAGCCAGAGCCCCCGCGCGCCGGCCACCGGGTTCACCGCGTCGACCACCACGCTGGTCCCCAGCCCGAGCTGCACCTCGGCCAGCCCGGCCAGCGCGTCATAGCCGACCAGGCCCGAACCGTGGCCGGTCAGCCCATGCCGGGCCAGCGCCCGCTCGATCGGGTCGACCGGCAGCACCGGGGCACCCAGCGCCACGCCGACCTGCCCGGCGAGGGTGCTCTTGCCCACCCCGGGCAGGCCGGCGAAGACGACCAGGAGTTGCGTCATGGCACCAGGTGCTGCCGAACGTCCTCGGCGGCGTCGTCCCCGTACGACTCGGCCAGCCGCTTGACGAACAGGTCGCGGCGTACGTCGTACTCCTGGGTGCCGACGGTCTCCAGGACCAGGGCGGCCAGCAGCGAACCGACCTGGGCGGCGCGTTCCAGACCGAGCCCCCAGGACAGGGCGGCGAAGAAACCTGCCCGGAAGCCGTCGCCGACCCCGGTCGGGTCGACGGCACGGGCGTCCCGGACGACCGGCACCCGGAACGGCTCCACCCCCCGGCCGGCGATCTCGACGCCGTCCTTGCCCAGCGTGGTGACCCGGACCTTCACCCGCTCCAGGAGCTGGGCGTCGGTGAGGTCGGCCTTGCTCTGGAGCAGCGACTTCTCGTAGTCGTTGGTCATCAGGTACTCGGCGCCGTCGATCAGCGAGACGACGTCCGCGCCGTCCATCCGGGCGAGCTGCTGGGACGGGTCGGCGACGAAGGCGTAGCCGCGGTCCCGGCACTCGGCGGAGTGCCGGATCATCGCCTCGGGGTCGTTCGCGCTGACCAGGACCAGGTCCAGGCCGCCGAGCCGGTCCGCGACGGGGCCCAGCTCGATGTTGCGGGCCTCGCTCATCGCGCCCGCGTAGAACGAGGCGATCTGGCACATGTCGGTGTCGGTGGTGCAGACGAAGCGGGCGGTGTGCGCCACCTCGCTGACGTGCACCGAGTCGCAGTCCACGCCGTGCCGCTCCAGCCAGGAGCGGTAGTCGGCGAAGTCGGCGCCCACCGCGCCGAGCAGGACCGGGCTCAACCCGAGCTGCCCCATGCCGAAGGCGATGTTGGCGGCCACCCCACCCCGGCGCAACACCAGGTCGTCCACCAGGAAGGAGAGCGACACCTTGTGCAGCTGGTCGGCGATGAGCTGGTCGGCGAAGCGACCCGGGAAGCTCATCAGGTGGTCGGTCGCGATCGAGCCGGTCACGGCGATCTTCATGTCAACCCTCGGGGTCGGGAGCACGGCGCGGGTCAGCCTACCGGTCCGACGCGCACGACGAGGGGGCCGTCCCGTGCCGGGACGGCCCCCTCGGACGCGACGGATCGCGACTCAGCTGAACGAGTCGCCGCAGGCGCAGGAGCTGCCCGCGTTGGGGTTGTCGATGGTGAAGCCCTGGGCGTCGATCCGGTCGGCGAAGTCGATGGTCGCCCCGGACAGGTAGGGGGCGCTCATCCGGTCGACCACGACGCCGACGCCGTCGAAGTCGGTGACGACGTCACCGTCGAGCGAGCGCTCGTCGAAGAAGAGCTGGTACCGCAGGCCGGAGCAGCCACCCGGCTGCACCGCGACCCGGAGCCGCAGGTCGTCGCGGCCCTCCTGCTCGATCAGGGCCTTGACCTTCTGCGCCGCGACGTCGGTGAGGACGACGGAAGTAGGGGCCTGGGCCTCGGTCGAGTCGGTCTGCGCTGGCGTGGTCACGTGGAAATCTCCCTGCGCGGTATGGGTCCGGACACCCTGGTCAACAGCACGCGTCGCCCAGTGATTCCCGGTGTGGTCCAGCTCCGATGGTACGCCGCCCCGGCCGACCCCACCCGGCCGGCGTGATCGCCGCCCCGGGCCACCCACGCCCGACCCACGCCCGACCCTGCCACCTGCTTGCCCGGTCAGCGGCTCCACTGGCGGGCCAGCCGGGCACCGAGCGCGCGCAGCCCCTCGGCGGGTCGGCCCATCGCCGCCGCCACCCCGCCGCGTTCCTCGCCGCCGAAGTGTTCCACCAGGCTGTACGCCTCGGTCACCCCGGCCGAGGCGGCCTCCCGCCGGCCGGTGCTCACCCGGCCCGCCAGCACCACGCAGGGCACCCCCCGGTCGCGGGCCGCCCCGGCCACCCCGGCGACCACCTTGCCGCGCAGCGACTGGTGGTCGAACGACCCCTCCCCGGTGATCACCAGATCGCAGTCGTCGAGCGCGGCGTCCAACCCGATCGCCCGGCCGACCAGGTCGATGCCGGATTCGCAGCGCCCGCCGAGGGCCAGGATCGCCGCGCCGAGGCCGCCGGCCGCGCCGCCGCCGGGCAGCACACCCAGGCCGGGCGGGCAGCCGGGCAGATCCCGCTCCAGCACCGCCGCCCAGCGCTCCAGCGCGGCGTCGAGCAGCAGCACGTCGGCCCGGTCGGCGCCCTTCTGCGGGCCGTAGACGCTGCTCGCACCGTGCAGGCCGAGCAGCGGGTTGTCCACGTCGGTGGCGGCGACCAGGGTGGCCCCGCGCAGCCGGGGCACCCCGTCGAGGGCGTCGACGGCGGTCAGCGCCGCACCGCCGTACGGCAGGGCCCGACCGGCGTCGTCGAGCGGGGTCGCGCCGAGGGCGGCGAACAGGCCGGCCCCGCCGTCGTTGGTGCCGGAGCCGCCCAGCCCGATCACCACCGTCCGGGCCCCGTGTTCGACGGCGGCGGTGACCAGCGCGCCGAGGCCGTACGAGGTGGTGGCCTTCGGGTCCCGCTCGGCGGCGGCCAGCAGGTGCAGCCCGCACGCCTGGGCGCTCTCCAGGTAGCCGACGCCGTCGGCGGTGAGCAGGATCTCACCACCGACCGGGCGGCCCAGCGGGTCGACGGTCGGCACCGGGATCCGCCGGCCGGCGAGTGCGTCGGCGAGCACCGTGACGAAGCCCGGCCCGCCGTCGGCGAGCGGACGGATCAGCAGCTCGTCCGCGTCGGCCACCTCGCGCCAGCCGGCGGCGACGGCGGCCGCCACCTCGGGGGCCTCGAGGGTGCCGGCGAACTTGTCCGGACAGAGCAGCACGCGCATGCCCAGAGTGTGGCAGGCCACATCGGGGCGGAGCAGTGTGGCAGCCCACACCGGCAGCGGTCGTGCGGGCGGCCCGCTGTGGGACCATGAAGGCGTGACTTCGACCTGGGTGGAACCCTCCAACACGGCGACCGCGCTGCTGCTCCTCGGCCGCGGCAGCGACCCCGCCACCGAACGTGGCGTGGAGTGTCCGGGAGACCTGCCGGCGCCGAGCGACCCGGACCTGGTGGCCCGGGCGACGGCGGCGAAGGCCGCGCTGGGCACGAAGGTGTTCGTCCTCGGCCACCACTACCAGCGCGACGAGGTGATCCAGTTCGCCGACGTCACAGGCGACTCGTTCAAGCTGGCCCGGGAGGCGGCGGCCCGCCCGGACGCGGAGTACATCGTCTTCTGCGGTGTGCACTTCATGGCCGAGAGCGCGGACATCCTCACCACCGACGCGCAGCGGGTGATCCTGCCCGACCTGGCGGCCGGCTGTTCGATGGCCGACATGGCGGTGCTGTCGCAGGTCGAGCGGGCCTGGGAGGTGCTGACCGACCTGGGCGTCGCGGCGGACACCGTGCCGGTGACGTACATGAACTCCTCGGCGGACATCAAGGGCTTCGTCGGCCGTAACGGCGGCGTGGTCTGCACCTCGTCGAACGCGAAGCGGGCGCTGGACTGGGCGTACGCGCAGGGCTCCAAGGTGCTGTTCCTGCCCGACCAGCACCTGGGCCGCAACACGGCGGTGCTGGAGATGGGCTACTCGCTGGACGACTGCGTGCTCTACGACCCGCACAAGCCGAACGGTGGGCTCACCGCCGCGCAGCTGCGCGACGCGAAGATGATCCTGTGGCGCGGGCACTGCTCGGTGCACGGCCGGTTCACCCTGGACAGCGTCACCGACGTCCGGACCCGGGTGCCCGGGGTCAACGTGCTGGTGCACCCGGAGTGCCGGCACGAGGTGGTCACCGCCGCCGACCAGGTCGGTTCGACGGAGTACATCATCAAGGCGATCGAGGCGGCCCCGGCCGGCTCGGCCTGGGCGGTCGGCACCGAGTTGAACCTGGTCCGCCGGCTGGCGCTGGCCCACCCGGACAAGCAGATCATGTTCCTGGACAAGGCGGTCTGCTACTGCTCCACGATGAACCGGATCGACCTGCCGCACCTGGTCTGGGTGCTGGAGGAGCTGGTCGCCGGCCGGGTGGTCAACCAGATCACCGTCGACGCGGACACCGCGCACCACGCCCGGGTGGCGCTGGACCAGATGCTCGCGCTGCCGGGTGCCGACACCCCGCCGCCCGCCGCCACCTGATCACCTAAGGTCACCACCGAGGTACGGAAACGTACCGGATTCCCCGGTTCGTTCCCTAACCCGTGCGGTGACCGATTCCCATTTCGTCACGGAGGGCTATGCTGCCGGGGCGACGTACCACGGGGGACCGTTTTGAGCCGGCCCCGCTCCGGGTAGCTGACAGCTCGAACCGGACAGCTGGACAGCATGCCCCACCATCGACTTTCACCCGGCACCACCTGACACGCGCTGGAGGTTGCGTTGACGGACGACGTCCTGGTCGTACACGGAGGTACTCCGCTCGAAGGGCGGATCCGCGTGCGCGGCGCGAAGAACCTGGTCTCCAAGGCGATGGTCGCGGCCCTGCTGGGCGACTCGCCCAGCCGGCTGTTCGACGTCCCCAAGATCCGTGACGTCGAGGTGGTCCGCGGGCTGCTCGGCCTGCACGGGGTGAAGGTGACCGACGGCACCGAGGACGGCGAGCTGGTCTTCGACCCGTCCAACGTCGAGAGCGCCAGCACCGACCAGATCAACGTGCACGCCGGATCCAGCCGGATCCCGATCCTGTTCTGTGGCCCGCTGCTGCACCGGCTCGGCCACGCCTTCATCCCCGACCTGGGTGGCTGCCACATCGGCCCCCGCCCGATCGACTTCCACCTCCAGGCGCTGCGCGAGTTCGGCGCGACTGTGGAGAAGACCCCCGAGGGTCTGCACCTGTCCGCGCCGAACGGGCTGCACGGCACCAAGTTCGCCCTGCCGTACCCGAGCGTCGGCGCGACCGAGCAGGTGCTGCTGACCGCGGTGATGGCCGAGGGCGTCACCGAGCTGCGCAACGCCGCCGTCGAGCCCGAGATCATCGACCTGATCTGCATCCTGCAGAAGATGGGCGCGATCATCAAGGTGCACACCGACCGGGTGATCGAGATCCAGGGCGTCAAGCGGCTGCACGGCTACAGCCACCGCCCGATCCCGGACCGGATCGAGGCGGCGAGCTGGGCGGCGGCGGCGCTGGCCACCCGCGGTCACGTCGAGGTGCTCGGCGCGCAGCAGGCCGACATGATGACCTTCCTGAACATCTTCCGCTCCGTCGGCGGCGAGTACGAGGTCACCGACGCCCGGCCGCCGAAGCTCAGCGACCCGGGCCAGGAGGGTGGCATCCGGTTCTGGCACCCGGGCGGCGAGCTGCACGCGGTGGCGCTGGAGACCGACGTGCACCCCGGCTTCATGACCGACTGGCAGCAGCCGCTGGTGGTGGCGCTGACCCAGGCCCGGGGCCTGTCGATCGTCCACGAGACGGTCTACGAGCAGCGGCTGGGCTACACCGAGGCGCTGAACAAGATGGGCGCCAACATCCAGGTCTACCGGGACTGCCTCGGCGGCACCCCGTGCCGGTTCGGCCGCCGCAACTTCAAGCACTCCGCGGTGATCGCCGGCCCGAGCAAGCTGCACGCCGCCGACCTGGTCATCCCGGACCTGCGGGCCGGGTTCAGCCACCTGATCGCGGCGCTCGCCGCCGAGGGCACCTCCCGGGTGTACGGCGTCGACCTGATCAACCGGGGCTACGAGGACTTCGAGGCCAAGCTGGCCAGCCTCGGCGCCCACACCGAGCGCCCGTAACCCCGGTCCGGGCCGCCGGTGACCCCGGTCCGGGCGGCCCGTGACCCCGGGTCCGGCCCGCTCCCGCCGGCAGCCGTGACCCCGTCCGACCCGTTCCACCGAGCGCCCGGTGCACCCGTGATGTGCACCGGGCGCCGTCGGGTGGCTACCCTTCACCTCGTGCCGTCGCTGTTTCGCCGCAAGCCTGCCGACTCCGACTCCTCCGCCACCGCTGCCGTGGTGACCGAGGAGCCATCCGCCGCGCGCCCCCGGGGCTACACCCCGAGCAAGAAGGAACTGGGCGTCGAGACCCCGAAACGGCCGGTCGCCGGTCGCCGGCCAGCCGGCCCGACCCGGCCGCTGACCAAGGAGGAGGCCCGGGAGCAGCGCCGCAAGGCGCGCACCGAGGCCGCTGCCGAGTTCCGCCTCGAGGGCGGCCCCCGGGACCGGGGGCCGGAACGGCTGCTGGCCCGCAACGTGGTCGACTCCCGGCGGACGGTAGGCACCTGGTTCTTCGGCGGCGCGTTGATCGTGCTGATCGGGTCGAACGCCGCGATGCCACAGGCGATCCGGCTCGCCTCCAACGTGGTGTGGGGCGCGCTCGCGCTCGGCGTGCTGATCGACTCGGTGCTCATCTCCCGCCGGATCAAGAAGCTGGTACGCGAGCGCTTCCCCAACAGCGGGGAGCGGATGGGCTCGCTCTACCTCTACGCGATCATGCGGTCGATCACCTTCCGCCGGATGCGTGCCCCGGCTCCCCGGGTGAAGATCGGCGAACGGATCTGACCCACGGTCAGGCCGGGCCGCGCGGATCGGGGACTGGGGTCCGGTAGAGCCGGGCCACCACGTCCTCGATGTCCGGTTCGACGATCGAGACGTCGCGCAGTGCGGCCACCCCGGCCAGCGCGGACACCACCTCCGCCACCCCGGCCGACTCCAGCGTGTAGACAAGCCGTCGGCCGTCGGCCTCGACCCGGTGCAGCGGCGCCCCCACCGGCTGCGGCGGTGCCGCCAGCGGGACGTCCAGCTCGGCGACGACCAGCCGGCGGGAGCCGTACCGGGCGTGCAGGGCGGCGATCGACCCGTCGTGCACCACCCGGCCGTGGTCGACCACCACCAGCCGGGCACAGAGCCGCTCGATGTCGGCCAGGTCGTGGGTGGTCAGCACCAGCGTGGTGTCGCCGGCCCGGCCCAGCTCGGCCAGGAACCCCCGGACCGCCTGCTTGCTCACCACGTCCAACCCGATGGTCGGCTCGTCGAGGAAGAGCACCTGCGGGCCGTGCAGCAGGGCGGCGGTCAGCTCGCCGCGCATCCGCTGCCCCAGCGAGAGCTGCCGTACCGGGGTGTCCAGGAAGGCGTCCAGGTCGAGCAGGTCGCGACAGCGGCGCAACCGGGCGGCGTGGTCACCGGCCGGCACCCGGTAGAGGTGACGCAGCAGGTCGAACGAGTCACCCAACGGCAGATCCCACCAGAGCTGGGACCGCTGGCCGAAGACCACCCCGATCCGCAACGCCAGCCGGGTCCGGTCGGCGACCGGGCGCAGCCCGCAGACCCGGGCCTGCCCCGCCGACGGGCTCAGCACCCCGGTGAGCATCTTCAGGGTGGTCGACTTGCCGGCGCCGTTCGGGCCGATGTAGCCGAGCAGCTCGCCCCGCTCCACCCGCAGGTCGATGCCGTCCACGGCGGTGACCGTCCGCTTCTCGCGGCGCAGCCGGCCCGCCTTCACCCGTACCGTGAACTCCTTGCGCAGCCCGTCCAGTTCGATGACGCTCATGACCCCGTACTCCGGTAGTGGCGGACACCCGTGCGCCAGGCCGTCGCCGCGAGCGCGGCGGCGACCAGCGCCACCGCCGGCGCGGCCCAGCCGGCCCACGACGGCAGGCCGAGCGGGTCGGCGCGGCCCAGCAGCGCCAGCGCCGGCTGGTAACTGACGAAGGCGAACCCCAGCCCGTACGCGAAGGCCGCCCGGAACCACCCGTCGAAGACGGTCACCGGGTACGAGGTGAAGTCCCGCCCGCCGTAGGTGACCGAGTTGGCCAGCTCGCCGGAGTCCACCCACCAGAACGACACGGTGGCGGTGGCCACGAAGACCGACCCGAAGAAGACCACCCCGGCCAGCGGGGCGACCACCGCCAGCGCCACCCGGGCCGGGGTCCAGTCGATCCACGCCGAATCCAGCGCCACCACCAGCACGCCCACCCCGAACACGCCCCGGGAGACCTTGCGCAGCGGCAGGTTCATCAGCAGCAGCTGGGGCAGCGCGCCGAGCGGCCGGAGCAGCACCGCGTCGAACAGGCCGGTCCGCACGTGACCTGGCAGCCGCTCGATGTTGCCGACCAGCAGGTCCGCCACGGCGAAGGCGCTTGCCGACAGGCCCACCATCACCAGCGTCTCGCGCAGCGTGAACCCGCCCAGCTCCCGGGTCACCCCGTAGATCACCAGGACGGTGACCACGTCGAAGACGGTGGCCCCCACGTTGCCCAGCAGGTCCAGCAGGAACGACGCCCGGTAGGTCGTCTGCGAGCGGGCCTGCGCCCCGAGCAACGCCCGGTACGCCGCGAACGTCCCACCCGGCCCGTCCCCCCGGCCCGCTCCGGTCACCGGCTCGCAATGCTCAACCACCCTGCACCACCAGGCGGCGTTCGGCGCGGCGCTGCACCAGCCGGCAGGCGGCCAGCACCAGCACCGCCCAGCCGAGCTGGAGGGCGACCAGGCCGACCTGGGTGGCCGGTGGATCCCGCTCGACCAGCACGTCGAGCGGGGTCTGCAGCAGGCTCGGGAACGGGGTGGCGCACCACAGCACGAGTTGCAGCCACTCCGGCAGGAACCGCAGCGGGAAGTAGAGCCCGGCCAGCACGCCCGAGCCGAGGGTCCACAGCAGCAGCGGCCCCCGGGCGTCCTGCCACCAGTAGGCGGTGGCGTTGACCAGGAACCGGCAGCCGAAGCAGAGCACCACGGCGGTCACCACGGAGACCGCGAAGAGGCCGACGGTGGGCCACCTCGACGGCAGGTAGACGTCGAAGAAGAGCGGCCCGACCAGGACCGGCGGGACCAGCCGGGCCAGTGCGGCGTACCCGGCCCGACCCAGGTCGGTGGCGAGGTAGCTGGTCACCGGGTGCACCGGGCGGAGCAGATCGGCAGCCACGTCGCCGGTGCGGATCCGGTCGGCCAGATCGGTCCAGCCCCAGAGCAGCACGACGGCGAGCAGCCCCTGCCCCACCCAGACGAAGGTGGCGAGCTGGTCGCGGTCGTACCCGCCGACGGTACCGGCCCCGGCGGCGGCCAGCAGCACCGCGCAGCGCAGGAAGCCGAACACGGTGTTGGTCACGGCACCGGCGAGAGCGGCCTGTCGATAGGTGGCGTACCGGTGGAATCCGTCCCGGGATATGGCCCCGAATGTCCGGAACCATCGGGTAACCTTTGCGCTCGTGGGCGTTGCCACAGTGGCGGTGACCGAACCCACGCCGCTACCCTCCTTCCGCAGCCCCGCCGTGCCGGACGGGGGACTCTACCGGCATCCCGGGGCGCGGGGCACGACAATTTCCAACGAGGTGACACCGCCGTGAGCGAGCGACGCGAGCCGGGCATCGGACCGCGCCGCACGCGTGGCCACGGAGGCCCCCGATGACGGGCGGATGGTCCGACCGCTGGGACGCCCCGGCGGAACCGTCCTGGGTGATCGAACCGACAAGCGAATGGCACCCCCAGTTCCGCGGCCAGCGCTACCCCGGCGACATCGGCAACCGGTACGCCGACCCCCGGGGACGGGCGCTGGGCCGCGCCGGGGTGCCCCCGCTCGCCCCGACCCGCCCCGACGGCACCTACCTCGGCCGTTCCTGGGCCGACCAGCAGGACGACGAGACGACCCGCCGGGACGACCCGCACGACGGGCGGCGCACCGACCACGACGCGTACCGCCGTCCGGTCGACGAGCCGATCTGGCAACGGGAACGACGTCGACCCGTGGCGGACCGGCCCGACGACCGGGCCGAGCCGGACCGGTACGACGGCCGCCCGGAAGCCGACCAGCGCGCCGGTCGGACCAGCTGGTCCGACCGGCGACGCGGCGACGCCGAGCCGGTCCCGACCGGCTGGCACCGCGACCGCGCCGCCCCCGACCGGCACCGCACCGACCGGTCCGACACCCCACCCCGTCGGGATCACACCGCTCCCGGTGTCACTCCGGTCTCCCCCGGCCGGTCGCCCGTCTCCCCCGCCCCCCGGCACGAGCCGCCCCGTGACCACCGCCCCGACCGGTTCGCCGAACCGGGTTGGATGCCCGAGCCCGACGAGACCATGCCCCGTCGACGCACCACCGGCGAACGCCCCGCCGGCATGGCCCGTCCCGACCGCAGGAGCGCCGAGGACGGCTACGACCGCCCCGCCGCCGACTCCGTGGCCGGCTACGACCGCAAGGGCACGGAGGACGGCTACGACCGCCGGGGCATCGGGGACGGCTACGACCGCCGGGGTATCGGGGACGGCTACGACCGCCGGGGCTTCGAGGACGGCTACGACCGTCACCCCGCCGGCGACTCCGCCGCTCCCGGCAGTCGGGCCGCCGACGAGTCCCGGCACTACGCCGCCAGCGGATACGACCCGTACCCGGGCCGGCCCGGACGGCCCGAGCGGGACCTCCCGACGCGGTTCCGGGAGGACGAACCACCCCGGTCGACCCGCCGGGCGGCCGACGGGCGACCCGCCGCGCACGGCCACGACGACCAGCGACGCCGACCCGTCGACGACGGCCGGGGGGTCGTCTCCCCCATCCCCGAGGAGCGGTGGCAGCACCCGCGCGGCCAGGACGAGCACCGGCCGCCGGCTCCACGCGAGGCGGCGGCCCGGGCGGAGACGTACCCCGACCTGCGCTCGCGCGAACCGGCTCCGCCGGTCACCCCGCCCCGCGAGCCGTGGAGCCGCGCCGACGCAGGCCGGGCGGGAACGGTCCGGCCCCCGCAGGAGGCGGGAACGGTCCGGCCCCCGCAGGAGACCGACCACGGCCGCGACGGCCGACAGCCGTACCCCCGGCCGGAGCGCCGTCCGGCGGAACCACAACGGCCGGTCACCCCGCCCGCCCGCTACGACGACCGCCCGGCCGCCCAGGTCTCCCCGGAGCGGACCCCGGACCACCTCCGGGACCGTCGGGCCGGTGCGGCACGGGCCCCCGGACATCCGGTCCCCGGTACGCCGTCCTTCGGTCCGCCGCCGGGTCGCCCGGTGTCCGGGACTCCGGTCTCCGGTCCCCCGGTCTCCCCGGCACCGGTTCCGCCGGCCCAGACCTCCCCGGCACCCAGCGCCCCGGCACCGGTTCCGCCGGCCCAGGTCTCCCCGGCACCGAGCGCCCCGGCGGCGGCCCGGCCCGCAGTCGTGCCGCCCCGCACCCCCGTACCGCCCGCCGACCCGCCGACCCGGGACCGCGGCACCGAGGGGCGGCCCTCCCCGGCCGACCCGGACGACGTCACCCCGATCTCCGCGCCGCCGGCCACCCGGCTGCACATCGAGTTCCGTCAGCCTCCGCAGGACGACCGTCGGGCGGCCGCGCCGCCACCCCTCGACCGACCCGCCTTCACTCCCCCGAGCAGCCGATCCACCGGCCTGGAGATCACTCCCGACAAACCACGCCGGTACGTCCCGCCGGCTCCGGAACCCGACTCCACCGGGCACCCGGACACCGCGCCCCAGGCGACGCCGAACAGTTCGGCGGCCTGGTTCCGACCCCGGCCGGCCCCCGTGCCGCCCACCCCGCCCACCGGCACCACCGACGGCAGCGACCTGCCCGGCACCACCGCCACCACGGCCAGCGGCACCGACACCGGTACGACCGACACCGGGGCCACCGCCGACACCGGGGCGAGGAGCGTGGACCCACCGGTCCGCTCCGGGTCCTCCGCCGACTCGCCCGATACCGCTCCCCGGCCGGGCGCGGTCCCCGACGCCGGGACCGCCCCGGCCCGGGAATCCGCCCCGGCACAAGAACCCGTCCCGGTCGACACCGTCGGAAGTGACCCGCTCCCGTCCGGGAAGAACGCGGGGAACGGGACTCCCCCGCCCGGCGACAGCGCCGGGCCCACGGCTGCCCTCGGCAGGACCGTTTCGGCACCGCCAGCGACCGGCACCGTCGGCACCGACGCCGGCCGGAGCACCGACGCCGGTACGGAGCCGACCGACACCGGCACCGGACCCGCCGACACCCGCACCACAGCGACAGGCGCCCTCGTCGGAGCGACAGATCCCGGACCGGCCGGCACCCTCGTCGGAGCGACAGATCCCGGACCGGCCGGCACCCTCGCCGACGCGGTCGGTGCCGGAGCGTCCACCACCACCGACCGGACCGGCACCACCGACCGGACCGGCACCACCGACCAGACCGGCACCGCCGACCGGACCGGCACCGCGACAGAGCCGACCGCCGACGGGACCGACCTGGGCAACACCGGTTCGGCCCCGACGGCGGCCACCGTCGGGGAGCCGGACGGGTCGGTGCCGACGGCGGCGGCAGTGCCCCTGGACGATCCGGAGCAACTACTGGCCGGCTACCGCTGGCGGCTGGACCCGCAGACCCTGCGCGAGGTGGCCGACGACCCGGCGGAGCTGCGGATTCTCCGACGCCGGCTGACCGAGAAGCTCGCCTCGGCACTGGACAACCGGGCGCGGGCCCGGCTGCTCAGTCTGCGGGCGGTGATCTCCCGACTGGTCGACGACCTGGACGACGCGCTGGCCGACGGCCGGCTCGCCCTGACCTACGCCGAGGCGACCGGCGAACTACGCCGTACCGCGCTGGCCCGGGCGCGGCTGGCCGAGGCGCTGCGCTGGAAGGGCGAGTTCGCCGAGGCAGACCGGCTCTTCACCGAGGCCAACTCCACGGAGCTGCCGGACCGGCTCCGGTCGGCGCTGCACGAACACGCCGGCCGGTCCTGCTACGACCAGGGCCGGTTGATCGAGGCGTGCGGGCACTTCGAGCGGGCCCTGGACCTGCGCCGGGCCGAGGACCCGGAACTGACCGGGCGGATCGGGGTGGCGCTGGACGCGGTGCACGCCCGAGCGGTGGCCCGGGGCGGCTTCGGGCCGTACCCCCGCAGTGGGGACGAGGTGCGGCACGGCCGCCGGTCCCCGCGGCCCACCCACGACGGCCAGGACCGCTGGGGGTACGCGGACGCCGAGGGTGACCTCGTCGTCGACTACCGGTACGCCGAGGCACAGCCGTTCCACGAGCAGCTTGCCTGGGTACGTCGCCCCGACCAGGACGGCTGGGAGCTGATCGACGAGTCCGGCGCTATCATGCTCGACCCCGGGTACGCCCGGGTGCTGCCCTTCTCCGACGGCCTGGCGTGGGTGTCGCAGGGTGGCGACGCGGACTGGTCGGCGATCGAGCCCGACGGCACCGTGCTGGTGCCGGCGGGTTTCGAGGAGGTCCGACCGTTCCGGGCCGGCGTGGCGGCCGTCCGGCAGGGCGGCTGGGGGGCGACGGACCGGCGCGGCCGGTTGGTCGTGCCACCGCGCTACCACGGGATCCGCACGACGCTGTCCGACGGCAACCAGCTCGACGGGTTCACCGACGAGGGGCTGGCCGTGGTGGAGCTGGCCGGTCGGCGGGGCGTGGTCGACCGCACCGGCACGGTGCTGGTCCGGCCGGTGCACCCGGCCCTGGTGATCCACCCGGTGGCGTTCCTGGTCGGCGACGGGATGAGCCACTGGGGGGCGTTGGACCGGCGGGGCGAGCCGCTGATCCCGCCGGTACACCCCGACAGGGACACGGTGGTGGCGGAGATCGACCGCCTGCTCGCCGACACCCACCCCGTGCTCTGACGCGGCACCGGGCCGCGCCGGCACCCGCCCGCGCCACCCGCCCGCGCCCGCCGGACCGCACCGACGGGTGCAGGGGACGGGACGGGGCTAGGGTCGTCACATGGAATTCCGTCACCTTGGCCGCTCGGGCCTCATGGTCAGCGAGATCTCGTACGGCAACTGGATCACCCACGGTTCCCAGGTGGAGGAGGATGCGGCACTGGCGTGTGTCCGGGCCGCCCTGGACAACGGCATCACCACCTTCGACACCGCCGACGTCTACGCCGGCACCCGCGCCGAGACGGTGCTCGGCAAGGCCCTGGCCGGGGAGCGCCGGGAGGGGTTGGAGATCTTCACCAAGGTCTTCTGGCCGACCGGGCGCGGCCGCAACGACCGTGGCCTGTCCCGCAAGCACATCATGGAGTCGATCGACAACTCGCTACGCCGCCTCCAGACCGACCACGTGGACCTCTACCAGGCCCACCGGTACGACTACAGCACGCCGCTGGAGGAGACGATGGAGGCGTTCGCCGACGTCGTACGGGCCGGCAAGGCGCACTACATCGGCGTCTCGGAGTGGAAGGCGTCGCAACTGCGCGAGGCGCACACCCTCGCCCGGGAACTGCGTATCCCGCTGGTCTCCAACCAGCCGCAGTACTCGATGCTGTGGCGGGTCATCGAGGCCGAGGTGGTGCCCGCCAGCGAGGAGCTGGGCATCTCCCAGATCGTCTGGTCGCCGATGGCCCAGGGCGTGCTGTCCGGCAAGTACCTGCCGGGTCAGCCGCCACCGGCCGGTTCCCGGGCCACAGACGAGAAGTCGGGTGCGAACTTCATCGCGGAGTGGCTCAACGACGAGGTGCTGACCCGGGTGCAGCAGCTCAAGCCGCTCGCCGAGCAGGCCGGACTGACCATGCCGCAGCTCGCCGTCGCCTGGGTGCTCCAGAATCCGAACGTCGCCTCGGCGATCATCGGTGCGTCCCGCCCCGACCAGGTCCACGACAACGTCAAGGCCGCCGGGGTGACCCTGGAGGCCGACCTGCTCAAGGCCATCGACGACATCGTCGCCCCGGTCACCGAGCGGGACCCGGGCAAGACCGAGAGCCCGGCCCAGCGCCCCTGAGCGGCGCCGACCGCACCCCACCCCGGTTCCGCGGGGTGGGGTGCGGTCAGGTCTGCCAGAACCGGATCAGGGACAGCGCGGTGCTGTAGAGCCAGGGCGGCAGGCCCAGCAGGTCGCTGAGCCAGAAGACGGCGGTGAAGAACCAGTTGCCGATGCGCGGGTTCCACAGCAGGGCGAAGAGCAGGATGAAGCCGAACGGCGCGAACATGTCGTACATCCGCCGCCACTGCGGGTTGAGCCACGGCTGGATCATGTTGCCGCCGTCCAGGCCGGGCACCGGCAGCAGGTTGAGCACGCTGGCGGTGAGCTGGAGGAACGCCAGCAGCGCCACCCCGGCCCAGAACTCCATCGGGCCACCGGCGTCGATCCCCACCCGTAGCACCACCACCAGCAGCAGGGTGAACAGCACGTTGGTGGCCGGGCCGGCGAGGCTGACCAGGGTGTGCCGCAGCCGCCCCGGGATCGCGTGCCTGTCCACCCAGACCGCCCCGCCGGGCAGGCCGATGCCGCCGAGCAGCACCACCACCACCGGCAGCACGATCGACAGCAGCGGGTGGGTGTACTTGAGCGGGTTCAACGTCAGGTAGCCCCGGTGGGCGATGTCCCGGTCGCCGGCCCGGTAGGCGACCACCGCGTGGGCGTACTCGTGCAGGCAGAGCGAGACCAGCCAGCCCGAGACGACGAAGAGGAACACGTCGAACCGGACGTTGCCCACCCCGTTCCAGATCAGCACACCACTGGTCACGAAGAGCGCGACCAGGGCCAGGAAGATCGGGCTGGGTCGGAACGCCGCCCGGGGCACGCCGAGCACCAGCGGCTCGCCCCCCGGGCGGTCGTACGCCATCACTCCGCCGTCGGCAGCAGGCTCATCCGGTAGTCCACCCGGTCGTCCTCGACGAGCGTGACCGAGGTGACGCCGGACGCCGCGAGCTCCCGCCAGGTCTGGCCGATCCAGGACTCGGCGTCCGCCTGACTGCTGAACGTCTCCGCCGGCCCGTCGACCGCCGCACCGTCCGTGCCCTCGTACCGCCAGCTCCACGCCATGCCGCGTCTCCCCTCGCCGCTCCACCGCCCCCGGGGGACGGACCCCCGCAAGCGTAGTCGGCCGCCGCCGGACCGCACCGGACGCACGCCCCGGGGCCGCACCGGTGACGCGCCGTCACCTCCACCGGTCCGACGCGGCCCGACCGGCCACGACGACACCCTGCGCGGCCGGGCCGGCGGGCGGGGCCGGGCCGGGCGGCTCTAAGGTACGGGCATGTCCGTTGACGGGTGGAACACGGTCCTGGTGCTCGGCGGTATCCGTTCGGGCAAGTCGGAGTTCGCCGAGTCCCTGGTGGCCGACTCGCCCACGGTGCGGTACGTGGCGACCTCCGCCGCCGCCGACCCGGACGACACCGAGTGGGCCACCCGACTGGCCGCCCACCGGGAACGCCGGCCGGGCAGCTGGACCACCGAGGAGACCGCCGAGGATCCGCGCCGGCTGGCCGACGTGCTCGCCTCGGCCGGGCCGAACGAGACGCTGCTCGTGGACGACCTGGGCGGCTGGGTGACCGTACTGCTCGATCCGGCCCACCAGCCGGCCGACGACGTCGCCACGATCGCCGAACTGGCCGACGCGGTGCGCGCCAGCGAGGCACGGATCGTGCTGGTCAGCCCGGAGGTGGGGCTGTCGCTGGTGCCGACCACCCCGCTGGGGCGGGCGTTCACCGACGCGCTTGGCGCGGCCAACCGGGCCGTCGCGGACGCCTGCGACGCCGTGGCACTTGTGGTCGCCGGCCAGCCGGCCTGGCTCAAGCCGTCCGCCCCGGCCTTGCCGCTCGGCGTGCCCACCCAGGCCACCCCGAACACCGGCACGGCCACCCCGACCAGTGGCGCGGCCGGCTCGACCGGCGAAGGGTCGGCCCCGGCCGACGGATCGCCGCCGCCGCTGCCGGAGGTGCTGACCCCCAGCGTGCCGGCGGCCCCGGCCGCGCCGGCCACCGACGGCACCGGCTGGGCGGCGCCGACCATGGCGCTGCCGGTGGTCGCCACCGGGCTGGTCATCCAGCCCGGGATGGAACTGCCGATGCCCGACGAGTACGCCGGCCCGCAGGCGGTGCAGCGGCTCGGCACCCTGGACCTGCCGGGGGCCGGGCTGGGCGTGCTGGAACGGGTGGTCGAGTTCGCCGCCGCCACCCAGGGCACCCCCACCCCGACGCCGTGGGCCGATGTCCGGGTGCTGCTGCTGCACGGTGACCACGCCGGTGGTGCGGCGGCCGGGGCACCGGCCGGGGAGTCGGCCCGGTTGGCCCGGCAGGCACGCGCCGGCCGGGGGGCTTTGGCCCGGTTGGCCGCCGAGAGCGGGGCAAGTCTCCAGGTGGTGGACGCCCCGCCGTCCGCACCTATCGAACACGGGCCGGCGCTGGACGTCGACGCCGTCGAGGCGGCGCTGCGCTACGGCTGGCGGCTGGCCGAGGAGGCCGCCGACGCGGGCGTACGGCTGCTGGTGCTGGGGGCGTGCGGCGCGGGCGCCGAGGCCGCCGCCGCCGCGGTGCTGGTCGCGACCGCCGGCGCGGAGGCCCCGACGGTGCTGGGCCGGGTGCACACCGCCGACGGCGAGATCGACGACGCGGCCTGGATGGTGCGCTGCGCGACGGTCCGGGACGCGCTGCACCGCACCCGTCGCTCCCCCCGCGACGCCAAGGACGTCCTGGCCGAGCTGGGTGGCGGCGACGTGGCGGTGGCCACCGGCGTGCTGCTCGGCGCGACCGCCCGCCGGGTGCCGGTGCTGCTCGACGGGCCGGTCGGGCTGGCCGCCGGCATGATCAGCCGGGACCTGGCCGGTCAGGCCCGGCACTGGTGCCTGCTGGTCGACCACGGCGGCCACCCGGCGGTCCGGCTCGCCGCCGACGTGCTCGGCCTGACCCCACTGCTGGACCTGCGGCTCGACCTCGGTGAGGGGGCGAACGCGCTGGCCGCCCTGCCGCTGCTGCGCTCGGTGCTGGCGCTGGCCGGGTCGCTGCCCGCACACCCGCACCACGGCGGCGTCGACGACCCGCCGGACGGCACCACCCCGGAGCCCGCCGACCCCGTGGTCCCCGGGGACGACGTGCCCGACGCCACCCCGGAGTTCGCGGAGCCGCAGCCGGCCGGCCCGGGTCCGACCACCACCGCACCCGACCCGACCGGCAGCACGTCGCGCCCGGGTGAGGACTCCGGGGAACAGGGCACCGGGGAGCAAGGCACCGGGGAGCAAGGCACCGGGGAGCAAGGCAGTCCGGAGCCCGGCGCACCGAACGGCACCGGCCCCGGGTCGGGCACCGCCGACGCCGGGCCGGAGCGCGACCCGTCCGGCCGGCGTGCCGGCTGAGTCGGGGCGCGGCGACGGGTTCCGACTGGCGCTGACCACTTTCACCACCGTCCCGCTCCGGTCCGGCCGGGTCGACCGGGCGACGGCGGGCACCGCGATGGCGCTCGCCCCGCTGGTCGGGGCATTACTCGGGGCGGTGCTCGGCGCGGTGCTGCTGCTGTCTGCCGCGCTCGCCCCTCCCCTGGTCGCCGCAGGGGTGACCGTCGCAGTGGCGGCCCTGCTCACCCGGGGGCTGCACCTGGACGGGCTGGCCGACACCGTGGACGCGCTGGGGTCGTACCGGCGGGGGGCGGCGGCGCTGGAGATCATGAAGAAGCCGGACGTGGGACCGTTCGGCGTGGTCGCCCTGGTGGTCGTACTGCTGCTCCAGACGGTGACGCTCGCGGAGCTGGCCGGGCGGCCGTGGCCGGCGACCCTCGCGGCGGTGGTGGCCGGCACCGCCGCCGGTCGGCTCGGGGTGACCCTGGCCTGCCGGCGCGGGGTGCCGGCGGCCCGTCCCGACGGGCTGGGCGCGCTGGTCGCCGGGACGGTCGGGCCGGTCACGGCGGTCGTCGGCGCGGTCGCCGTCGCGCTGGCGGCGGTGCCGGCCGTGCCGGACCGTCCGTGGCAGGGGCCACTGGCCGTGCTGACCGCCCTCGCCGTCGCCACCGCCCTGCTCCGGCACCTGGTACGCCGGCTCGGCGGGATCACCGGTGACGTGCTCGGGGCCACCGTCGAGGTGGTGACCACGCTGGTCTACCTGGGCTTGGTACTGTCCGGCTGAGGACCACGCGGCGCGGCGGGTAGCGTTTGCCCCGACAACACCGGCACGGCCTTCCGGGGGACGACTTGCTCATCACGGACGACTTCCTGCCCGTACCGGTCCCGGAGTCGCTCAGTGCGACCTATCTGGTGCCGATGGCGGGGTTGCCGCCGGTGAGCCCGAAGACCGCGGTACGAGGGCTGGCCGGCCGCCTCGCCGACCCGGTGTACGGCCTGGCCACGCAGATGCTGGACAGCCCGCTGATGTCGGTGGACACCCGGTCGATCGACGAGTTCCCGCAACTGCCACCGGACCTGCTCACCGCGTTCGGCGCCACGGAGGCCCAACTGGGTCGCCTCGCCGCGGCCAGTCACCTGGTGGTGGTGCGGGCCGAGTACCGGCCGGGGTGGCCACCGGCGCACGAGTGGGCGGCCCGCGCGGTGGCCGCCGCCGTCGCCGAATCCGTCGACGGCGACGTGGTGGACGTGTTCGGGTTGCAGTTCCTCGACCCGGCCACGGCGCTGAAGTCGCTGCCGGACGCGCAGGGCCGGATCCGGCTCGTCGACTGGGTGCTGGTCCCCTATTCCTCGGACACCGAGGGACTGTGGTTCACCACCAAGGGGCTGCGCCGGTTCGGGCTGCTGGAGTTGCAGACCCAGGGGGTGCCCGACCACCTCACCCGGGCCTGGGGCGCGGTGCTGACCGGTGCCGCCCGCCGACTGCTGCGGGACTGGACCGACGGGCTCGCCGGCGACGAGGTGCCCGCGTTCGTGCAGCTGCCGGTGCTGGCCACGGTGACCGGGCACGACATCGCGGTGGCGTACGGCAATCCGGAGCAGCACGGCGCGACGGCCCCGGTGCTGCTGCGGCTGGAACTCGACCCGGCGACCGACCCGGAGGCCGACTCGTTCCTCAGCCTGCGTCCCCCGCCCGGCCACCCCGGGCCGGACGGCCGCTACTACGCGGCGGCCTGCGCGACCCTCTTCTCCGGCATCGAGCCGGACGTCCGCTACGCCCGGTCGGGCGACGCGATGAGCCGGGCGGTCGCCACCGCCCGCGCCGGGCTGGACGACATCCGGGCCCGGTTCCTCGCCGACGGGCTGCCATCGGAGGCACAACTGGTGGTCAAGTACGGCCTGCCCGGCGACGACGGCCCCGAGTACGTCTGGGCCGGGGTGAACTCGTGGGACACCCCGGAGCGGATCGTCGGCGCGAGCGCCAGCGATGCCAACACCGATCCCACCGTCCGGATCGGCTCCCCGGTCGTGGTGCCGGTCACCGAGGTCGTCGACTGGGCGATCCTCGACGGCACCGGCGTCATCGAGGGCGGCTGGACCCAGGCCGTCCTAGACGCCGGCGAACGCCCCCACCCCACCCACTGACCC
>NZ_JBTMMT010000037.1:0-62779 GCF_055517075.1 Micromonospora sp. DSM 43699 | reverse complement strand
GTCGCGGGCGGGCGGTCGCGGGCGGTGGGGGCCTCGCGGTTGGGGGTCGGCGATCCATGGTCAAGGTCATCGGTCGCAGATGCCCGGCCCAACCGGCGCGTAGGGGCCCGACGCCCCAGGTATCAGATCCCTCGGTGTGTCCTTTAGAGCTGATGACGTAAACGGATCACCACCACCACGGCCCGACCTACTGACCGTCCGTCAACACGCACGCATGACCGGTAGGGAACACACCCGAGACCAGGCACGCCCAGCATCGCCGGCACGACCGAGACGACAGGCACGACCGAAACAACCGGCACCACCGGCACCGAACCAACCCGCACCACAAACCAACCGGCACCACGAGACAGCCGGCACGACCGGCACCACCGAACCAACCAACACCACCAGACGACCGGCACCACCGGCACCACCGAACCAACCAACACCACCAGACGACCGGCACCACCGAGGCAGCCGAGCCGACAGGCATGACCGAGACGACCGGCATGACCAAGGTGAGGGCCGGCAGGCAGGGCTCTAACCACCCGCTGTAGACCCGCCACCATGCCCGGCCCGGATAGCCGGGGTGATCAATCCCGGCAGGGTCGGCCGCTGCCGGCGAGCCGCATGTCTGTCGGCGGCACCGTGATTCGTCTACGTCATCAGCTCTAAAGGACGCGAACCTACCTACCTACCGCAGCAGCAGCCAGGCGGGGCAACACCGGCCGAGCAGCGCTCAGCATGCCCAGGGCGCAACACAAGCAGGGCTCAGGCAAGCAGGGCTCAGGCAAGCAGGGCTCAAGACGAGCAGAGGCAAGCCACGGCAGCAGTGGGGCGGCTAGCAGGGTCAGCACCATCAGAGGTCAGCAGGGGCCGACGCGGGGCGTGGTCGCGAACCACCTACCAGTGTCCGGACACCAGGGACGCACGAGCACCAAAGCCGCCCGAGCACCACAGACGCCCGAGCACCACAGACGCCCGAACGCCACGGGTGTCCGGACAGCACCGGTGCCCGGACACCACCGACGACGGATCAGAGGACGCGTTGTACCCAGCCGTGCGGGTCGGGGGTGGCGCCACGCTGGATCGCCACCAACTGCTCCCGCAGCGCGGTGGTGGAGCGTCCCGCCTCGCCACCGCCGATCACGAACTCGCCGTCGGGGAAACGTACCCGGGCGATCGGGGTGATGACGGCGGCGGTGCCACAGGCGAAGACCTCGCGCAGGCGGCCACTCTCCGCGTCGGCCTGCCACTCGGCGAAGCTGATCGGGCGTTCGACCACCTGGTGCCCGGCGGCGGTGGCCAGGGAGAGCAGCGCGTCCCGGGTGATGCCGGGCAGGATCGTGCCGTTCAGCGGCGGGGTGACCACGGTGTTGTCGTCGTAGACGAAGAAGACGTTCATGCCGCCCAACTCCTCGACGTAGCGGCGCTCCACCGCGTCCAGGAAGACCACCTGGTCGCAGTCGGCCTCGATCGCCTCCGCCTGCGCGGAGAGCGACGCAGCGTAGTTGCCGCCGCACTTGGCCGCGCCCGTACCGCCGGGGGCTGCCCGGGTGTAGTCCGGGGAAACCCAGACCGTGACCGGCTTGACCCCACCGGCGAAGTACGCGCCGGCGGGCGAGGCGATGACGCAGTAGAGGTATTCCTTGGCCGGGCGGACCCCGAGGAAGACCTCGCTGGCGAACATGAAGGGCCGCAGGTAGAGGCTGGCGTCAGCACCCTCGGGGATCCAGTCCCGGTCGATCTCGACCAGCCTGCGCAACGACTCGACGAACAGCTCCGCCGGCAACTCCGGCATGGCCAGCCGCCGGGCGGAGGTGATGAACCGGGCCGCGTTGGCCTCCGGCCGGAACATGGTGACCGACCCGTCGGCCGTCCGGTACGCCTTCAACCCCTCGAAGATCTCCTGCGCGTAGTGCAGGACGGCGCTCGCCGGGTCCATCGGGATCGGCGCGCGGGCCTCGACCCGGGGGTCGTACCAGCCTTTGCCGTCGGAGTAGCGGATGGTCACCATGTGGTCGGTGAAGACCTGGCCGAAACCCGGGTTGGCCAGCACGACGGCCCGCTCGGCGGCGGATACCGGCGCGGGATTCGGACGGATCTCGAAATCGAGCATGTCACCACCGCTCATCGCGCTGACCTCCCTGGGAGTTGACGGCGTGTGGGGGCCACGCGCCGAACTGGTGCCAGAAACCTACCCCGAACGGTCGTTCAGTGGATAGCTCCACCCGGGTGGATCAGGCCGCCGCGTGTGCGGCGAGCCGATCCCCCACCTCGTCGGTCCGCAACGCCACGCCCGACGTACGGGCGGCCAGCTCGGCGGCGACCGCACCGGTCACCCGGGCGGCGGCATCGGCGTGACCGAGCTGGTCGAGCAGGAGCGCGGCGGAGAGCACGGCGGCCACCGGGTCGGCGACCCCCTTGCCGGCGATGTCCGGCGCCGAGCCGTGCACCGGCTCGAACATCGACGGGTACGCCCCGGCGGGGTTGATGCAGCCGCTGGCCGCCAGACCGATTCCCCCGGTCACCGCGGCAGCGATGTCGGTGAGGATGTCACCGAACAGGTTGTCGGTGACCACCACGTCGTACCGCTGGGGCTGGGTGACCAGGAACATGGCGGCGGCGTCGACGTGCTGGTACTCGGTGTCGACGTCGGGGTGCTCGGCGGCGACGGCCGCGAACGCGCGCGCCCACAACGAGCCGGCGTGGGTCAGCACGTTGGTCTTGTGCACCAGGGTGACCTTGCGGCGTTCCCGGCGACCGGCACGGGCGAACGCGTCCCGGATGACCCGCTCCACCCCGTGCCGGGTGTTCAGGCTCTCCTCCGTGGCCACTTCGGCCGGGGTGTCCCGGTGCAGGCTGCCGCCGGCGCCGGCGTAGAGACCCTCGGTGCCCTCCCGGACGACGACCAGGTCGACCTCGCCCGGCTTGACGTTGGCCAGCGGACCGGCCACCCCCGGCCAGAGGCGGGACGGCCGCAGGTTGACGTACTGGTCGAAGGCGAAGCGGAGCTTCAGCAGCAGGCCGCGCTCCAGCACGCCGGGCGGCACGGTCGGGTCGCCGACCGCGCCGAGCAGGATCGCGTCGTGACCGGCCAGCTCGGTCAGCACCGAGTCGGGCAGCACCTCACCGGTGCGGTGGTACCGCGCCGCGCCGAGGTCGTACTCCGTGGCCTCGACCCCGGGGAGCACGGCGTCGAGGACCTTGAGGGCCTGCGCGACCACCTCTGGTCCGATCCCGTCCCCGGCCACCACCGCGATCCGTGCCACCAGCGCTCCCTCACCTCGTCCGTTGCCGTGAACGGTACGTCGCCGTCCCGACTTCCGGTACGGCCCTTCCATGATCTGAGACGTGCAGATCCTCAGCAGGCTCCCAGGCAGCATTCATGGTGCGGTCATCTCCACTGCCTAAGGTCAACCTCATCGACGGGTCGTGGGGCCCGGGACGGACCAGCCGCGACGCCGCGGCACCGTCGGTGAAGGAGCAGTGTAATGCGGACCGAGCAGCAGCGGGGACCAGGCCGACTGGACGAACAACCGCGCACCCGTTGGGTGGACCAGGGGGCGTTCTCCCGACGCCGTCCCGACCTGCGCCTCGGCACGCACAGCCACCGCCTCGACCGCGTCGGTGACCCGCCCGGCGGCCGGATCGCCGTGCAGCACTCCGTCCGGACCGGCACCGCCGAATACTCGCTCCTGCTCAACGCCCCCGAGCAACTGGGCCGACGGGTGGTCGGCGACGCGCTGCGCGACGCCGTCGCCGAACTGCGGGCCATCGACCTCACGTACGGGCCGAACCGGCCGGAGAGCCTGGTCTCCCGGTTACGGCGCGGCGAGATCAGCCCCGAGTCGTACCCGCCGCTGACCGACCTGGTCGACCGCTGCGCGGCCATGCGGGCCGCCACCGACGGTTGGTTCGACGCCTGGGCCGTCCCCGGCGGTTTCGACCCCGGCGGCCTGCTCAACGGTTGGGCGGTGGAGCGGGCCGCGACCCGGCTGCGGGCCGCCGGCATCACCGACTACGCGGTGCTCTCCGGCGCCGACCTGACGGTACGCGGACACGCCGCGCACGGCGGCCCGTGGCGGGTGGCGGTGCACCACCCCACCGACGGCCGGCGCACCCCGCTGGTGCTGGAGATGACGGCCGGCGCGGTCGGCACCTCCGGGGTGAGTGGCCGGCGGGGACACGTGGTCGACCCGCACACCGGGGAACCGGCCGGGCAGCTGGTCGCCGCGACCGTCGTCGGACCGGACCTGGCGGTGGCCGACGCCTACGCGACCGCGCTGTACGCGGCCGGTCCGGTGGGGCTGTCGTGGTTCCGCACCGACTCGGCCTATCAGGCTCTCTTCGCCCACCGGCGCCGCTGAGCGGTGCCGTGGCGCGTCGGCCGACCTGTGGAGGGGGTCCACGGGGTGGCGCGGTCGACGACGAGTGCGCGTGGCTCGCGCATTCGAGGGGTGCGGGCCGGTCGTGCGGCGTTCGACCCCGTCACCCGAAGACGGGTCGCCGCCACAACTTTCCGGTGACCGCACCGGTACCGTAGCGAATCGACGCAACTCGACGCAAGGGGCTCCACAGCGGACGGTATTCTCCGGACGCTCCCACCACCTGCGGGAACCACGGCGGGTCAGTGTCGCCCGGGTGAACGCATGATGGCACGCTGTCCGCCGTGAGTTTCGATCTGAGCGTGTGGGCCCTCCACGACGGGGCCACGCCGGAGGACGTCCGGACGGCGGTGCAGCGGTGCCGCGAAGGGCAGCACGGCGAGCGGTATCCGGACCCCCGGGTGGTCGGCTTCTACCGGGCCATCACCGCCTCCTATCCCGACCGTCCCTCCCATCAGGGCACCCCGTGGGAGGTCTCGCCGCTGCACGCGGCCGCCGACCACGTGGCCCTGAACCTCGTCCCGACCTGCGAGGACCAGGTGCTGTTGGACATCGAGCGGCTGGCCGGCGAGTACGACCTGATGCTCTTCGACCCCCAGGACGGCTCGGTCTACCCACCGCCGTCCCGCGTCGCCCGCTGACCCGACGTACCCGCGCCACCCGGCCGCGACCTGGCATCCCGGCGCCACCCGGTCGCCACCCGACGTTCCCGCGCGGCCGGACGACGACCCGCGTCCGCTCCCCGTCGGGTGTGGACGACGGAAGGGCCCGACCGTGACGGTCGGGCCCTTCCGAGGCTGTGCCGGTGGGACTACTCGTCGCGCAGGTCCGCCGCGCTGGCGGCGGTCGCGCCGATCGAGTCGGCCGCCGAGGTGAGCAGGTCCGCCCCGAGCGCCTGGTCGACGGTGAGGGTCATCAGGGTCTCGCCGCCGGCCTCGCGGCGGGCCACCTGCATGGCGGCGATGTTGATGCCGGCCTCGCCGAGCAGCGTGCCGACGGTGCCGACCACGCCCGGCCGGTCGGCGTAGCGCAGGAAGAGCAGGATGCCCTCCGCGCCGATCTCCACGTCGAAACCGTCCACCTCGGTCAGCTTGAGGACGTCGCGGGCACCGGTGTGGGCGACCGTGCCGGAGACGCTGACGGTACGGCCGTCGGGCAGCGCGCCCCGCACGGTGACCAGGTTCGGGTGGTCGACCGTCTCGGCCTGGGTCACCAGGGCCACCTCGACGCCCCGCTCGGCGGCCAGGTGCGGCGCGTTGACGTAGGTGACCTGCTCCTCGACCACCGAGCTGAACAGCCCCTTGGTGGCGGCGAGCTTGAGCACCGACACGTCGTGGTTGACGATCTCGCCGCGCACCTCGACGGTGACGCTGGCGGCCACCCCGCCGGCAACGGCGGTGAACGCCCGGCCCAGCTTCTCGGTCAGCGGCAGCAGCGGCCGGACGTCCTCGGCGACGACGCCGCCGGCCTGCACGTTCACCGCGTCCGGCACGAACTCGCCCTGCAACGCCAGCTTGACGCTCTTGGCGACGGCCAGACCGGCCTTGTCCTGCGCCTCGTGGGTGGAGGCGCCCAGGTGCGGGGTGGCCACCACGTTGTCGAAGGCGAACAGCGGCGACGAGGTGCACGGCTCCTTGGCGTACACGTCGACGCCGGCACCGGCGACCCGCCCCTCGGCGATCGCGTCGGCCAGCGCCTGCTCGTCGACCAGGCCGCCCCGGGCGGCGTTGACGATCCGGACGCCCGGCTTGACGATCGCCAGCTCCTTCTCGCCGATCAGGCCGACCGTCTCCGGGGTCTTCGGCAGGTGGATGGAGATGAAGTCGGCCTCCCGCAGCAACTCCTCCAGGCCCACCAGGCGGACGCCGAGCTGGGCGGCGCGGGCCGGCTGGATGTAGGGGTCGTACGCGATCAGCCGGGTGCCGAAGGCGGCGATGCGCTGCGCGAACAGCACGCCGATCCGGCCGAGGCCGACCACGCCGACGGTCTTGCCCTGCAACTCGACGCCGGTGTACTTGGACCGCTTCCACTCGCCGGCCTTGAGCGCGGCGCTGGCGCTTGCGGTGTTCCGCGCGACGGCGAGCAGCAGCGCGACGGCCTGCTCGGCGGCGGAGACGATGTTGGAGGTGGGGGCGTTGACGACCATGACCCCCCGCGCCGTGGCGGCCGGGACCTCGACGTTGTCCAGCCCGACGCCGGCCCGGGCGACCACCTTCAGGCGCGGCGCGGCGGAGATCGCCTCGGCGTCGATCTGCGTGGCACTGCGCACGATCACCGCGTCGGCCTCCGCCAGCGCGGAGAGCAGGGCCGGGCGGTCGGTGCCGTCGACGTGGCGTACGTCGAAGTCGTGCGCGAGCACCTCGATGGCGGCGGGGGCGAGTTCTTCGGCGATCAGTACGACAGGATTCATCGGTCCTCGTAGACGTCGTATTAGGTTGGGCCGGGGCGACCGGGCGCCGCGATGCGCCCTGCGCCGATCCGGGCCAGTGGCCGTCAGGTGCCGGTCACGCACCTCACCAAGGATCGTAGGGGCCACCCAGGCCAGCATGTCCCGGACTGAGGGGTGAGGGCCCTCACACAGCGTTGTCGC
Source organism: Micromonospora sp. DSM 43699 (assembly GCF_055517075.1). Taxonomy (NCBI): domain Bacteria; kingdom Bacillati; phylum Actinomycetota; class Actinomycetes; order Micromonosporales; family Micromonosporaceae; genus Micromonospora; species Micromonospora sp. DSM 43699. The sequence continues at coordinate 55,819 of NZ_JBTMMT010000037.1, read as the reverse complement.
ACGCCTGTCATCCGCCGTTCATCCGGCCCGGGAGCGCGCGGCAACGGGCCGATCGGCCCGATGAGGCATCGATCACCCCATCCCGCCAGGTGAGCCCGGCACGACGCACGACGGAACCGGGTGAGGCCCGGCGGGCAGCAGCGCCACCATCGCCTCGGCGACCACCCGCGGCAGCAGGCGGGGCGGCGCGGCAGCAGGCGGCGCGGCGCGGCGGCGAGCGGGGCGGCGGCGAGCGGGGCGGCGGGGCGGCAAGCGGGGCGGCGGGGCGGCAAGCGGGGCGGCGGGGCGGCAAGCGGGGCGGCGGGGCGGGCCGGTCGAGTCGCCCCGGAGTGAGTTATCCAGAAAGCGGTATGCCTGGCAGTCATATTTATGCCTGCCAGGCATACCGCTTAACTCCATGACATCGGCCTGCCGCGACACGCCCGGCGCAATCGGCGACCACGCAGGACCGCAGAGGCTCAGCGCGCGCCGCCAGCCAACCGGTCTCCCATCGGGTGCCGCCGGTCGAGCAGCCTCTCAGCGCGCCGCCGGCCAGTCGGCTCTCAGCGCGCCGCCGGTCAGGCGGTCTCGGTGAGCGGGCGGTCCACCCAGCTCATCATGGAGCGCAGCTTCTGGCCGGTCTCCTCGATCGGGTGCGCCGCACCCTCGGCCCGCCACTTGGCGAAGTTCGGCCGGCCGGCGTCGTCCTCGGCCACCCACTCGCGGGCGAACTCGCCGGACTGGATCTCGCCGAGGATCTTGCGCATCTCGTCCTTGACCCGGGAGTCGACGACCCGCGGACCACGGGACAGGTCGCCGTACTCGGCGGTGTCGGAGATGCTGTAGCGCATCCGGGCGATGCCGCCCTCGTACATCAGGTCGACGATGAGCTTCAGCTCGTGCAGGCACTCGAAGTAGGCCACCTCGGGGGCGTAGCCGGCCTCGGTGAGCACCTCGAACCCGGTCTGCACCAGGGCCGCCGCGCCGCCGCAGAGCACCGCCTGCTCACCGAAGAGGTCGGTCTCGGTCTCCTCGGTGAAGGTGGTCTTGATGGCGCCGGCCCGGGTGCCGCCGATGCCCTTGGCGTACGCCAGGGCGAGCGGGAAGGCGTTGCCGCTGGCGTCCTGCTCGACGGCGACCAGGCAGGGCACGCCCTTGCCGTCGACGTACTGGCGGCGGACCAGGTGGCCGGGGCCCTTCGGGGCGACCATCGCCACGTCCACGTCGGCCGGCGGGGTGATCAGCCCGTACCGGATGTTGAAGCCGTGACCGAAGAAGATGGCCTTGCCGGGGGCGAGGTTGGGGGCGATCGACTCGGTGTAGATGGTCCGCTGGGCGGTGTCCGGCGCCAGGATCATGATCACGTCGGCCTCGGCCGACGCCTCGGCCGGGGTGAGCACCCGCAGGCCCTGCTCCTCGGCCTTCGGCCGGCTCTTGGATCCGGCCGGCAGACCGATCACCACGTCGACACCGGAGTCGCGCAGCGACAACGCGTGCGCGTGGCCCTGGCTGCCGTACCCGATCACGGCGACCTTACGACCCTGGATCAGGCCCAGGTCGGCGTCGTCGTCGTAGTACACCTCAACGCTCATTGACTTCCCTTTCGTACGGCGGTCTCGTCGGACCGTCGTGGACTGTGTGCGGTGGCGGGTGGGCGGCGCGCGGTCAGGCGGCGCGCAGCGCGGGGCCGGCGGTGATCGATCGCGAGCCGCGCCCGATCGCCACCGTGCCGGACTGGACCATTTCCTTGATCCCGAACGGCTCCAGGTCGCGCAGCAGCGCGTCGAGCTTGTCGGGGGTGCCGGTGGCCTCGACGGTGAGGGTGTCCGGCGCGACGTCGACCACCCGGGCCCGGAACAGGGCGACCGTCTCCAGCACCTGCGCGCGGGCGGTACGGTCCGCGCGGACCTTGACCAGCAGCAGCTCCCGCGCCACCGAGACCTGCGGGTCCAGTTCAACGATCTTGAGTACGTTGACCAGCTTGTTGAGCTGCTTGGTGACCTGTTCCAGCGGCGACGAGTCGGCGTTGACCACGATGGTGATCCGGGAGACGTCGGGGTTCTCGGTCTCGCCGACGGCCAGGCTGTCGATGTTGAACCCGCGCCGGGAGAACAGGCCGGAGACCCGGGCCAGGACACCCGGCTTGTTCTCCACCAGCACGGACAGGGTGTGCAGGGTCATGCCACCGTCTCGCTTCGCTCGGTCGGGCCGTGCCAGCGCACGGTCACCGGGAATCGGGCACTCATGTCAGAGGTCGTCCTCGTCGAACGTCGGGCGGACGCCCCGGGCGAACATGATCTCGTCGTTGCTGGTGCCGGCGGCGACCATGGGCCAGACCATCGCGTCCTTGCCGACCACGAAGTCGATCACGACGGGGGCGTCGGTGATGGCCATCGCCGCCTCGATCGTCTTGTCGACGTCGCCGGCGTTCTCGCAGCGCAGTCCGATGCAGCCGAGCGCCTCGGCCAGCTTGACGAAATCCGGGATGCGGTGCTTGTGGGTGCCCAGCTCGGTGTTGGAGTAGCGCCCCTCGTAGAACAGGGTCTGCCACTGCCGGACCATGCCCAGGTTGCCGTTGTTGATCACGGCGATCTTGACCGGGATACCCTCCAGCGCGCAGGTGGCCAGCTCCTGGTTGGTCATCTGGAAGCAGCCGTCGCCGTCCACCGCCCAGACCACCGTGTCCGGCCGACCGACCTTGGCGCCCATCGCCGCCGGGACGGCGTACCCCATGGTGCCGAGGCCGCCGGAGTTGAGCCAGGTGCCCGGCTTCTCGTACGAGATGAACTGGCTGGCCCACATCTGGTGCTGGCCGACCCCCGCCACGTAGATCGCGTCCGGGCCGGCGATCTCGCCCAGCCGCTTGATCACGTACTGCGGGGAGAGGGTGCCGTCGGCGGGCTCGTCGTAGCCCAGCGGGTACCGGTCGCGCAGGTCGTCGAGCTGGGTCCACCAGTCACCCAGGTCGGCCCGGTGGCCGGCCTTCTGCTCGGCCGTCACCGCCACGATCAGCTCGTCGATGACGTGCTTGGCGTCACCCACGATCGGGACGTCGGCGTGCCGGTTCTTGCCGATCTCGGCCGGGTCGATGTCGGCGTGCACCACCGTGGCGTCCGGGGCGAACGAATCCAGCTTGCCTGTCACCCGGTCGTCGAACCGGGCCCCCAGCGCCACGATCAGGTCGGCCTTCTGCAGGCCGTAGACCGCGGCGACGGTGCCGTGCATGCCGGGCATGCCCAGGTGCTGACGGTGCGAGTCGGGGAACGCGCCGAGCGCCATCAGGGTGGTCACCACCGGGATGCCGGTCAGCTCGGCGAGCTGGCGCAGCGACTCGGTGGCGCCTGCCTTGAGCACCCCGCCACCGACGTAGAGCACCGGCCGGCGGGCACCGCCCATCAGCCGGGCCGCCTCCCGGATCTGCTTGCCGTGCGGGTGCAGGGTCGGCCGGTAGCCGGGGAGGTCCAGGGTGGGTGGCCAGGAGAAGGTGGTCGCGGCCTGGAGGATGTCCTTGGGGATGTCCACCAGCACCGGCCCGGGACGACCGGTCGAGGCCAGGTGGAACGCCTCGGCGAGCACCTGCGGGATCTCCTCGGCGGTCTGCACCAGGAAGTTGTGCTTGGTGATCGGCAGGGTGATGCCCTGGATGTCCGCCTCCTGGAAGGCGTCGGTGCCGATCGACGGGCGGGCCACCTGGCCGGTGATCGCGACGATCGGGACGGAGTCCATGTAGGCGTCGGCGATCGGGGTGACCAGGTTCGTCGCGCCCGGCCCGGAGGTGGCCATGCAGACACCGACCCGGCCGGTGGCCTGCGCGTACCCGGTGGCGGCGTGACCCGCGCCCTGCTCGTGCCGGACCAGGATGTGCCGCACCGAGGAGTCGTAGAGCGGGTCGTAGGCGGGCAGGATCGCCCCGCCGGGGATGCCGAAGACGACGTCGACGCCGAGCGCCTCGAGGGACCGCACAAGCGAACCGGCGCCGGAGACCGGGACCGGCCCGGACGGCCGTACGGCCGGGGTGGCGGCAGCGGCGGTGGCTCGCGACGGGGTGGCGGGGTCGGCGTCGACGGTCGGTTCGGTGACCGTGCGGGCCCGCCGGGCGGAGTGGGCGAGGGTCTCTGGCGTGGGTCTCGTCATGGCGGTTCAGGCCTTCGGCTGGAGTTGGGTGGAGCTGCTACGACAGGTGCGACAGAGGCGATCACGCGCCCCGGGGTTCCGACGGCAACAAAAACGGCCCTCGTGCAGATGCACGGGGCCAGCGCACTCTCGACAGCGGGAGAGTGCGCTCAGGTAAGTACTCGCAGCGACCGGTTCGACGACATGGGCCAAGCCTGACGCATCTCACGCGATGAGTCAACTGATCCCACATGTTGGTTCACGAACGGGGGACCCCGTCCCCCGTGGGGGCCTCGTCGACCGGCCCTGCCTGCGCGGACTCCTCCCGGGCGGGAGGAGGGGCGGGCACCGGCGGGTGGGACCGCAGTCGGGGCAGCAGCGGCGACGGGGCCGGTCGGGGCGGCGCGGCGGGCGGGGCCGGCGGGGCGGAGGCCGGTCGGGCCCCCGGCGAGGTGGCCGCCTCCAGCATCGCCTCCAGGTGCTCGGCCGGCACCCCCCAGCCGAAGAGCGCGCCCTGGCCGAACCGGCAACCGGCGGCGACCACCGCGGCCAGCTCCGTCGGGGTGGTGACCCCCTCGGCGATCACCTCCATGCCGAGCTGGTGGCCCAGCCGCATGACGATGTCGACCATCGGGGCGAAGGCCGGTCCGTCCCGGCCCACCGGGCGGACCGGCTCGTGCTCGGCGACCAGACTGTGGTCGATCTTGAGGATGTCGATAGGCAGCCGACGCAGCTGACCCAGCGACGAGTAGCCCGCGCCGAAGTCGTCCAGCGCGATCCGTACGCCGGTCAGCCGCAGGGCTGTCAGCCGGCGGATCAGCTCGTCCAGGTCGGTCGCGACGGCGTGCTCGGTGACCTCCAGCACCAGCCGCTGCGGCGGTACGTGGTGGGCGCGCAACGCCTCGGCCACCTGCACCACGTACTCCGGGGCGTGCAGCTCGCGCGGGGAGACGTTGACCGACACCCAGACGTCGTGGCCGTCGGCGAGCCAACGGGACAACTGCCAGCACGCCTGGTGCAGCACCCAGGCCCCCAGCTTGGCGATCATCCCGCACTCCTCGGCCAGCGGGATGAACTCGTCCGGCCGGATGTTGCCCAGCTCGGGGTGGTGCCAGCGGAGCAGCGCCTCGGCGCCCACCGGCCGGACCGAGGGCAGCGAGGCCACCGGCTGGAACGCCAGCCGCAGTTCCCCGCGCTCGATCGCGCCGCGCATCTCGTGCTCCAACCGGGTCCGCCGGGTCAGCAGTTGGTCGTAGCTGCCGTCGTAGCGCTCGATCCGGTTCTTGCCGCGCTGCTTGGCGTAGCGCAGGGCAAGGTCGGCGTGGCGCAGCAGGCCGACCACGTCCGAGTCGCCACCCTGCCCGGCCACCCCGATGCTGACCGACAGGAAGACCGCCCCACCGGCCTGGTCGTACGGCCGACCGAGCACCCCCAGCAGCCGTTCGGCCACCACGTCCGCCTCGGCCGGACGGCCCCGCATCAGCACCGCGAACTCGTCCCCACCGAGCCGGGCGGCCAGGTCACCGGGGCGCAGGTTGCTCCGCAGCCGCCGGCCCACCTCGGCCAGCACCATGTCACCGACGTCGTGGCCGCGCATGTCGTTGACGTTCTTGAAGCCGTCCAGGTCGAGCCCGAGCAGTACGCAGTCGGCCCCCTCGGAGGCGCAACGCTGCATCTCCCGCAGCAGGCCACGCCGGTTGGCCAGGGCGGTCAGCGGATCGGTGTGCGCCAGTTCCCGGAAGTGCGCCTCCCGCTCGGCCAGCCGGGCGGCATAGCGGCGGACGTCGTTGAGGGTGAGGTACTGCCGGGTGACCAGCGCGAACCCCTCCAGGCTGCCGGCGACGATGCCCAGCGCGTCGAACCGGCCGCCCTGCGCGAGGTGGTACATCGCCGAGGCGGCCATCGCGAACATCGGGATGAAGGCGTACTCGCCGTCGCGCCGGATCAGGTCGATGTCGACCTGGCCGGGAGCGTCCACCCGGTGCACGGCGAGCGCCCCGGCGAGCAGGCCCACGGCGAGCAGCGCCATACCGGCCATCGCCATCGCCGAGTCACCCTGGCAGACCCCGGCGGCCACCCCGAGGCCACCGGTGGCGGTGGCGGTGATGCCGACACCCAGCACGGCCAGCCGGGCCCGGGGGCCGTCGGCGCGTGCCACCACGATCCCGGTGAGGCCGGCGGTGAGCGCCGCGGTGACCGAGGCGAGCAGGATGGCCGGGCAGGCGCTCGGCGTCTCCACCCCGAGCAGCCGGGTGGGTTCCGAGAAGAGCACCCAGCCGACGAACCAGATCGCGGTGGCCACGACCAGCCCGTCGAGCAGCAGCCGCGCGGCGGCTGCCCGGGCCACCATCGCCCCGGGCAGTCGGAGCAGCCCGGCGCAGAACGTCAGCCCGCTCAGCGCGGTGCCGATCGAGATCAGCGACGCCCAGCCCATCCGCTGACCACGCTGGTGCGCCCCGTGCTCGCTCGCGCCGAGCAGCGCGACGGTCCCGGCGACCATGGTGACCAGGGCGACGGCGGCGGCCAGGGCGAACAGCAGGTGCGCCTGGCGGTGCGGACCGCCGCGCCGCCGCGCCGAGTCGGCCAGCAGTGCGGTGGCGGCGGCGGCGAGCAGGCCGCTCAACACCGCCACGGCGACCATGCCCGGGGGTAAACGCACGACCCCAACTGTGCCGGATCGGTACCGGCCACGGGGTACCGGGTGTGCAACTGTTGGGACACGGCGTGCGCGGTGGGGGCTACCCGCCGGACGGTGTAAGACTGGTACCCATGCCTGAGCTGCGGTCGAGGACCTCCACCCACGGTCGGACGATGGCCGGCGCCCGGGCCCTCTGGCGGGCCACCGGGATGACCGACGACGACTTCGGCAAGCCGATCGTCGCCATCGCGAACAGTTTCACCCAGTTCGTCCCCGGCCACGTCCACCTCAAGGACATGGGTGGCCTGGTCGCGGACGCGGTGGCCGAGGCCGGCGGGGTGGGGCGCGAGTTCAACACCATCGCCGTGGACGACGGCATCGCCATGGGCCACGGCGGGATGCTCTACTCGCTGCCCAGCCGGGAGCTGATCGCCGACGCGGTGGAATACATGGTCAACGCGCACTGCGCGGACGCCCTGGTCTGCATCTCCAACTGCGACAAGATCACCCCGGGGATGCTGCTGGCCGCGTTGCGGCTGAACATCCCGACCGTCTTCGTCTCCGGCGGCCCGATGGAGGCCGGCAAGACGGTGGCGATCGAGGGCGTGGTGCACTCCAAGATCGACCTGATCGACGCGATGATCGCCTCCTCCAACGAGGCGGTCACCGACGACCAGCTCGGCGAGATCGAGCGTTCCGCCTGCCCGACCTGCGGCTCCTGCTCCGGCATGTTCACCGCCAACTCGATGAACTGCCTCACCGAGGCGATCGGCCTGGCGCTGCCCGGCAACGGCTCGACGCTTGCCACCCACGCCGCGCGCCGGTCGCTCTTCGTCGAGGCCGGCCGCACCGTCGTCGAGATCGCCAAGCGTTGGTACGACGCCGACGACGCCTCCGTGCTGCCCCGCACCGTCGCCAACCGCAAGGCGTTCGACAACGCGGTCGCCCTCGACGTGGCGATGGGCGGGTCGACCAACACGATCCTGCACCTGCTCGCCGCCGCCCGCGAGGCCGAGCTGGACTTCACCGTCGCCGACATCGACGCCGTCTCCCGCCGGGTGCCCTGCCTGGCCAAGGTCGCCCCGAACTCGCCGAACTACCACATGGAGGACGTGCACCGGGCCGGCGGCATCCCGGCCATCCTCGGTGAGCTGGACCGCGCCGGCCTGCTGCACCGCGACGTGCACGCGGTGCACTCCCCCTCGCTGGCCCAGTGGCTCACCGACTGGGACGTCCGGGGCGGCTCACCGAAGCCGGAAGCGGTCGAGCTGTTCCACGCCGCGCCCGGCGGGGTGCGTACCACCGAGCCGTTCTCGACCACCAACCGCTGGTCCACCCTGGACACCGACGCCGCCGAGGGCTGCGTGCGGGACCGCGCGCACGCCTACACCGAAGATGGTGGGCTGGCCATCCTGCACGGCAACCTCGCGCCCGAGGGCTGCGTGGTCAAGACCGCCGGGGTGCCCGAGGAGTGCCTGACCTTCCGGGGCCCGGCCAAGGTCTACGAGTCGCAGGACGACGCGGTCTCGGCGATCCTCGCCAAGGAGATCGTCGCCGGCGACGTCGTGGTGATCCGCTACGAGGGCCCGAAGGGCGGCCCCGGCATGCAGGAGATGCTCTACCCCACCTCGTTCCTCAAGGGGCGCGGGCTGGGCCGGTCCTGTGCGCTGCTCACCGACGGCCGGTTCTCCGGCGGCACCTCCGGGCTGTCCATCGGGCACGCCTCCCCCGAGGCGGCCTCCGGCGGGCTGATCGCGCTGGTCGAGCCGGGCGACGAGATCGTCATCGACATCCCGGCCCGGTCGATCGAGCTGAACGTGCCGGACGACGTGCTCGAAGCCCGCCGGGTGGCGCAGGAGAAGCGGGACCGGCCGTACACCCCGCTCGACCGGCAGCGCCCGGTGTCCGCCGCCCTGCGCGCGTACGCCTCGATGGCGACCTCGGCCAGCGACGGCGCGTACCGCCGCGTCCCCGAGTGACCGGGGGGCCGGCCGGGTGAGGTGATCGTCTCCAGGTCGGCGGGGTTAGCGGTATCCCACGACCGGGACACCGCTATCTCGCCCCCGACGAGTGGATCAACGACCACCTAGGTTCCCCCGTATGTCACGTCAATCGGCGATCGGGCAGGTCGTCGCCCTCGGCGATCAGGTGGGCGCCGTCGTCGTCGTGGCGGTGGACGGCGCTGCCGGTCCGGGTGAACCGGACGCTGAGCGGGCGGCCGGCGTGCCGGGCGGCCAGCCGCCGCAGCCCCGGCACCGGGTCGGGCGGCAGCGGGCGGGACGCCGACCGTGGCACCGGGACGGACATCCGGGGATCGGCCGGCACGGTCTCCGGCAAGGTGACGTCGAGACACTCCATGCAGTGCGCCACGGCCGCCGCGAGGCTGGGCCGGTCCGGCAGGTCGTCGGGGCGCACCGGGGCGTCCGGCGGGCGCAGGTCGACCGACCAGAGCACCCCGTGCGCCCGTATCGGCGCGACCGGGTGCCGCCGTAGGTCCAGCACGTTCACGATCAGCGCCAGGTCCAGGCCGCAGGCGAGCCGGAGTAGCTCGGCCAGCGGCGGTGCGTCGGGGCGAACGGCGGTGACCAGCAGGCGCGCGGCGGGCAGCGCCGGGCCGACGGCGGCCACCTGCTCCCCCACCGGGTCCGCGCCGGCCCACGGCAGGGCGACGTAGCCGTCGCGCACGTCCGGCGGGAGGGTGTGGCCGCCGTCGGCCTCGGCGAGGTCCTCCGGGCTCACGCCGAACACGGCCGCCCAGGCACCCAGCCGGTAGCGGTCGGGGAGCCGGACCACCGACCGGCCGCCGGGGCTGACACTGACCGCCGACACGGGCTCTGCCACCCCGGCCCGCCACGCGAGGTGTACCACCCGGCCCCGCAGGTCGGTCAGGGTGACCAGGGCGGCCTGGTGCACCCGGCCGGTGCCGGCGCAGGTGGCGCAGGGCAGCGCGGAGGCCACCCGGCGCATGGCGGGGCGGCAGGCCGGGCAGGGCCGCGCCGGCACCGGCTCACCGAGCCACGGCGGGTCCGGCGGCTCGACGGCCCGGCGCAGGGGCGTCCGGCTACGGGGTATGCCGTGGGGCCGGTGCGACCGGCTGCGACGCAGGCCGGTGGGCTGCCCGACCAGGTCGGGTGCGGGCTCGCCGGGACGCAGGCCGGTGTGCCACCAGCGGCCGTCCCGCCACACGGCCTGCGCGCCGGGCAGCCGGCCGCCGCCCGCCCGGCCCGCGCAGTCGGCGCGCACCCGCCGGGCGACCCGCGCCACGTTCGCCGCCGCCGGGATCAGCGACCGGAGCGGGTCGGGGCGGAGCAGCCGGGCGGGGGCGTCCCGGCCGCGCTCGCCGAGCCCGGTCAGCGCGCCGGCCACGTCGGTGCCGGCGAGGGCCGCCGTCAGGTCGGCGAAGCCCGGCTCCGTTGGCAGGCCGGGCACCGGGGAGCCGGGCACCTCGTACCGGACGGCCCAGCGCAGGGTGTCGCCGTGCCGGCGGGCCTCCAGGACCAGGTCGAGCAGGAGCAGGTCGGCCAGCGCGCACAGCCGGCCCAGCCGCTGCGCCGGGTCGACCGGGGGCGGGGCGGTCGACCGGCCCACCCACACCCGCCACGCCGGCCGGGCCGCCACCGCGAGGGCCCGCGCCGCCAACTCCTGCCGCTCGACCGCCGGCAGGTCGGGCCGCCAGGCCGTCGGCATCGGTACGACCATCGGGTCCACGGGGGCGGCGACGCCGGCTTCGACGGCCAGCTCGCGTACCCGGGGAGTCAGGTCGACCGCCCAGCCGCCCGCCGGCCGGGGATGGGGGGCGGGGCCGGCGGGCAGCACCTCGTGGGACGCGACCGCACCGGTGTCGAGGTTGGCCACGGTCAGCACGAGCTGTGCGCGTCGCCGCCCCCGCCGCCCGCAGCGGTGGCAGGCAGCTGTGGAAGTGCCGTCGCAGTCCGGGCAGGCGACGCTGGGCGCGCCGGTCACCGGGGCGGCCGGGCCGTGCAGGGCCCGTCGTGGTCGACGCGGCGCACGCAGCGCGGCCCCCCGGCCAGCGGCAGGTCGCAGAAGACCCGACGGCGTACGCCCTGCTCGTCCTCGGCCGATACGGTCGTCTCACCGGCGTCCACCTGCGACAGGAACGTCACCGACCGGGCCAGCGCCGCAGCGAACCGGTGGGCGGCGGGCAGGTCGGCGGCGGTGAACGGCAGGTGCGCCACCCAGCGCCCGCTCACCGGCGGGCCGCCAGATGGGTGCCGGCCGGGCGGACCTGATGGGGAATCGCGCGCACGGCGCACCTCCTCGACGACCATTCGATGCGGCAATTAATGGGCCGTGGAAATTCCACGACCATCGCCTTTGACAACGCCATCTTGTAAGGTCGGAGGCGCTATCTCAATGGATGTCCCCGCACACTGTTCCGCTAATCGTCGGCAACATTCGACGTTCCAGAACGGAGCGTCGAGATGTTGCAAAACGCAACGGGGAAAGGAGGCCGGATGGCCGAGGACATGGGATCGACTGTGCCCCGTCGCCGGCTCGGCAGGGCACTGCGTGACCTGCGCACCGAGGCCGGGATCACGCTGGACGCCGCCGCCGAGGCGCTGGAGTGCAGCCGGCAGAAGGTGTGGCGCATCGAGAGCGGGCTCGGCTCTGCGCGCAGCGTCGACGTGCGCGCCATGTGCGAGCTGTACCGGGCGAAGAACGAGCCGACCCGGGCGCTGGTCGCGCTGGCCGGCGAGACGAAGGCGAAGGGTTGGTGGCACGCGTACGGCGACGCCATTCCCGACTGGTTCGAGCTGTACGTCGGCCTCGAATCCGCCGCTTCGCACATCCGGCGATACGACGAAGCGTTGATTCCAGGGCTGTTCCAGACGCGCGGCTATGCGCTCGCCGTCTACCAGCACCGCGCGGAGGTGACCGAGGACGAGCGCGAGCAACTGGTCCAGGTGCGGCTTCAGCGGCAGTCCCTGCTGACCCGCCGGCTGCCGGTGGCGCCCCGGGTGGAGGCCGTCATCTCCGAGGGGGCGCTGCTGCGGATCGTGGGCGACCGCCCGACGATGGCCGAACAACTGCACCACCTGCTCGACGTCGGCGAGCGAGGCCGGGTCAGCATCCGGGTCCTGCCGCTCTCGGTCGGCCTGCACCGGGGCGTCGAGGCCGGAACCTTCGTCATGCTGGAGTTTCCCCTCGGCAACCGGGCGACACCGGACCCTCCGGTGGTCTACAGCGAGTCCTGGACCGGGGCGCTCTACCTCGACCGGCCGGACGAGTTCGCCGCCTACGAGAAGGTGTGGACGAGCCTGGATCAGCTCGCCCTCGATGAAGGACAATCAAGGCACCTGATCAACAAGATCGTCACGGAGGTCCACCATGGCTGACCTGACCGGTGCCCACTGGCGCAAGAGCACCCGCAGCGGCAGCAACGGTGGCGACTGCGTCGAGGTCGCCGACAACCTGCCCGGCATCGTCGCCGTGCGCGACAGCAAGGACCCGGCCGGCCCCGCCCTCACTTTCACCCCGGCCGCCTGGGCCACCTTCACCGGCCAGGTCAGGCGCACGCACTGACGGCAGGCGGGTGCGGCGGGCATCGAAGCCGCCGCACCCGCCTGCCGTCAGTGGATCGGGATTCCCACCTGCTCGGCTGGCCGACCGCAGTCGGCTACCGGACAGAAGTGTCGTCATTGGACCAAAGCGATGATGTCGACAGCTCCGTCTGACTGTCGCAGCCGGCCGGGCGGATCGGCTGACGTCCGACCCGGCAGCTTCTTCGGTTCGTTCGCGCCAACAGTCGCGCCGGTTTCTCCCCGGTTCGCCGAGTAACTTCTCGTACCACCGCCTGCACGAGGAGTCATCGCATGTCCGAGGAGACCTGGCTCGCCGCCCGCCTGATCCCCACCTCAGGCATCAACGGCGCAGAGGAACAGGAACGCCGGGCGACCTCCGCCCTGCTGGCGGTGATGAGCGCGGTACGGGAGTTCGGCCGCGTCCTGACCCAGTCCCTCGGTGCGCCGGCCGGAACGGTGCAGACCTTCATCGAGGTGCCCTTCAAGCTCGGCACCCAGCAACTCTTCCCCGACGGACTGATCCGCGTCACCCGGGGGCAGCGCCAGTGGACCGCCCTGGTCGAGGTGAAGACCGGCGGCAACACGCTGCGGACCGAGCAGTTGGAGGCGTACCTCGACATCGCCCGGGAACAGGGCTTCGACGCCCTCGTCACGATCTCCAACGAGATCGCGCCCGTGCCGGGTCAGCACCCGACCGCCGTCGACCGCCGCAAGCTGCGCAAGGTCGCCCTGTACCACCTGCCCTGGTCGGAGATCCTGACCCAGGCGGTGATCCAGAAGGAGTACCGCGGCGTCGCCGACCCGGATCAGGCGTGGGTCCTCGGCGAGCTGATCAGGTACCTGGAGCACCCCCGCTCCGGTGCGCTGGAGTTCAGCGACATGGGGCCGGCGTGGGTGCAGGTGCGCGACGGGGTGTCCGCCGGAACCCTACGGGCCAACGACAGCGGCGCGGCGGAGGTGGCCGGTCGCTTCGACGCGCTGATCCGCTACGCCTGCCTGCGTCTCGGCCGGCAGTTGGGCACCGAGGTCACCCCGACGCTGAGTCGCCGGGATCTCGCCGAGCCGGCCGGTCGCACCCAGTCGCTGGTGAACCAGCTCGTCAGCACCGGAGCCCTGACCGGCAGCATCAGGATTCCCGGTGCGGTCGGCGCGCTTCAGGTCACGGCCGACCTGCGGGCCGGGCGGATCGTCTGCCATGTCGACGTGGACGCCCCCCGCTCCGGTCGGCCGACGACGAGGGTGAACTGGTTGGTCCGCCAACTGAAGGACGCGCCGGACACCGTACGGATCGAGGCGTTCGCCATGCATGCCCGGGGCGGCGGAGCCACGGACCTCCTGCGCCGGGTCCGCGATGAGCCCACCACGCTGATCACCGATCCGTCCCGTGAACTGCGCGCCTTCCGGGTCGCCCAGAGCACCACGGCGGGCACCAAGCGCGGCAGCGGACGGGGTGCGTTCATCGACTCCGTGCTGAAGGCGATCGACGACTTCTACGAGCAGATCATCCAGAACCTGAAGCCGTGGATGCCCGCGCCCCCACGGCTCCGGATGCCCGACGAGGTGACCCCCGTGCAGCCGGTGGCCGCCAGTCTGGTCTCCACCGCCATCTCGTCCCAGGACAGCCCGGAGTTCGACACCCCGCCCACCGGGTCAGCGCACGGTGCGGGCGTCAGCCAGTCGAAGGAGTGACCGGGACGGGTGCCGGTGACGGACTCAGGGGATCGGGCGGACCTGGGTGGCGCCCCGGTAGCAGCCGGTCCGGGCCGGCGGCGACACCCACCCCGCCCCGGCGATCCGTACCTGCGCCCAGACGCAGGTACGGGTGCTGGTGAGCAGGTTGCCGTAGGCCGAGATGCCTGCGTAGTCGATGGTGAAGTCGCGGCTGCGGGCCGGGGTGTCGCCGTCGGTCACGGTGAGCACCACCCGGGCCGGCCGGGGCACCGTCGGGGTGCCCGCCGGGGCCGGCATGAACCGGGGCCAGCTCGCCCCGCAGGTGGGCGAGTAGCGCAGTTCCACCATGCCGATCACCCGTTCGTCCACCAGCACCGCCGCGCTGTCCACTGTGGCGACGGCGGGATCGGCCGCGCAGCCGGCGTCCTTCGGGTCCGCCCCGTCGTGCACCAGCTTGGCGGGTGCCGGGTCGGTGGCGTCGGCCGGTCCGGTGAGCGGAGAGGACGGGGGCTGCGGCCGGTCGACGGCGCGCCAGCCGGCCGAGGCCAGGCCGACGGCGAGCACCACGAGCAGGCCGGCACCGGCGGCGGGGAGCAGCAGCCGGCGGTGGGAGCGGCCGGCCCGCACCGGGGGCGACGGTTCCGCCCCGCCGGCCGCCGCAGCGGCAATCGCCGGCAGGCGCTCGGCACCGGGCGAGTGGCCGGCAACGGGTGGCGGCTCGACACCGGGCGAGGGACCGGCGACAGGCGGAGAGCCGGTAGCGGGCGGAACGGGGTCGGGCAGGTCGGTCGTCGCCCCGGGCACGCTCGCGGCGACCTGACGCCAGCGATCGGCCCAGGCCGACTCGTCGCCGCCGAGCGCCCGGACGTACGCCAGGGTGGTGTCCAGGGTGGGGAGTTTCCGGCCGCCGGCCGCCTCCGACAACGAGCTGGACGACCGGTGGGCCCGCCGGGCCAACGCCTGGTAGGTGGGCCGGCCGGCCCGCTCCCGCAGGCTGCGCAGGTCGGCAGCGAACGCCTGCACCGCGTCGGCGTCGGGATCGAGAGGCCGCTCCGTCCGGGCCATCCGTGACTCCTCGGATTGATTGACCAGCGCCGGCTATTGATTGTCCAACGCCACACAGCGTAGAGACGACCGTCGACGGAAGGTAGAGATGGGAAGACGACTTCCGCCTCCGGAAGTCGACCATCCACACCGGAGGAACGATGACCGCCGCACCCCGAACGTCGAGGGCTGTCCACCGGACGTTGGCCAGCGTGGCCGCCGGCACCCTGGTCGCCGCGAGCCTGCTCGTGGCGAGCCCGGCGAGCGCCGTCGGCTGCACCACCACCGGCTGCGACGGCACCGACCCGAGCAACACCGGCTGCTCGGCCGACGCCCGCAACGCGACCAGCCAGCCGGCGTACATCGTGAAGGGCGCAACCACGTTGGCCGTGGTGGAGCTGCGGTACAGCCCCACCTGCGGCACCAACTGGGGCCGGATCAACAACCGGGTGACCCCGAGCGCCGTCAAGGTCACCGCCTACCGGGACAGCCCGCGCAAGTCGACCCCGTGGTACGGCGGCACCGGCGCCCAGTACTACGGCGACCAGCTCTACGGCGACAACTCGACGATCTGCGCGGTCGGCGAGGTCGTCTACGGCGGCACCACGTACACCAGCACGCCGCTCTGCGCCTGACCGGAGCGGCTCCGGGGCGGCCGGAGCGACGACGGGGCGGCGGTGGGCGACGAGGCCGCCCACCGCCGCGCGCGCCGGCCGGCCGGCGTCAGGTGGTGACGGTGCCGCGCAGCAGTTCCCGGGCGTGGGCGATGGCCGCCGGGGTGTCGGCGAAGACCAGCCCCTCGCGGCGCAGTTCGTCGGCCACCCCGAGGGTCGCGAGCACCTGGTCGTGGTCGGGAGTGATGCCGGAGAGCAGCACGGTGATCCCCCGGCCGCGCAGCCGCCGGATCGCGTCGCCGAGCACGTGCGCGCCGGTGGCATCCAGCGCCGACACCCGGGACATCCGCAGGATGA
Source organism: Micromonospora sp. DSM 43699 (assembly GCF_055517075.1). Lineage (NCBI taxonomy): Bacteria > Bacillati > Actinomycetota > Actinomycetes > Micromonosporales > Micromonosporaceae > Micromonospora > Micromonospora sp. DSM 43699. The sequence goes on along the minus strand of NZ_JBTMMT010000037.1, from coordinate 39,860 downwards.
CCACCCGGACGTCGGCCACGTCGGAGAGTTCCAGCAGGAAGGTGTGCGCGGCGGCGAAGAACAGCGGGCCGTCCAGCCGGTAGGCCACGATGTGCTCGGCCAGCAGGGCGTGCTCCTCGGCGCTGTGCTCACCCCGGTCGAGCGGGACCTGTTCCAGCCGGGCGCTGCGGGCCACCGCGCGCAGCGCGATCACCACCGCCACGGCCACCCCGACGGCCACGGCGGTGACCAGGTCCCAGGCCACGGTGACGGCGAAGGTGAGCACCAGCACCAGCGCGTCGCCCCGGGTGGCGCGGGCCAGCGCCCAGAGCGAACCGGCCTCGACCATCCGTACCGTGGTGGCGAGCAGCACCCCGGCGAGCGCGGCGAGCGGAATCCGGCCGACCAGCGGGGCGGCGGCGAGCACGATCGCGGCGAGCGCCACCGCGTGGGTGAGCGCTGCCAGTTTCGAGGCCGCCCCGGCGCGGACGTTGACCGCCGTGCGGGCGATCGCGGCGGTGGCCGGGATGCCGCCGAACAGCGGTGCGGCGAGGTTGGCCAGGCCCTGACCGAACAGTTCCCGGTCCGGGTCGTGCCGTTGGCCGACCGTCATCCCGTCGGCGACGGTGGCCGACAGCAGGCTCTCCAGCGCGGCGAGCGCGGCCACCGCCAGCGCCGACGGCAGCAGCACGCCGACCGCGCCGGGGTCGAGGAAGCCCAGCGACGGCGCGGGCAGCCCCTGCGGCAGGGCGCCGATCCGGACCAGGTCGACCGGGACGGCTTCGGCGAGCACGGTGGCGGCGGCCACCCCGAGCAGCGAGAACGGTACGCCGGGCCGCCAGCGCGCACCGAGCAGCATCAGCGCCGCCACCGCGAGGGCCACCGCCAGCGCCGCCGGCCGGGGGTGTACGACGAACCGGGCGACCGCGTCGGCGGCGACGGCCCAGACCCGGTCGCCGTGCGCATCGGTCACGCCGAGCGCGGCGGGTAGCTGTTGCAGGGCGATGACCACGGCGATGCCGGCGGTGAAGCCCTCGATGACGGGGGTGGGCAGGTAGCGGACGTAGCGGCCGAGGCGGGCCAGGGCGAGGGCGATCAGCAGCAGCCCGGCCAGCGCGCCGACCATCAGCACCCCGGTCGGGCCGAACTGCTGCACCACCGGCACCAGCACCACCGTCATCGCCCCGGTGGGGCCGGAGACCTGGAGGTGGGAGCCGCCGAAGACGGCCGCCACCGCCCCGGCGACCACCGCGGTGACCAGCCCGGCCCCGGCCCCCAGCCCGGAGGTGACGCCGAAGGCGAGGGCGAGCGGCAGGGCCACCACCGCCACGGTCAGCCCGGCGACCAGGTCCCGCCGGGGTGAACGGCGTACCGCCTGCCAGTCGGCGCGGTCGGGCAGCAGGCCGAGGAACCGGTCGGCGACGGCGGCGGCGCTCACCGGCCCGGCCGGGTCGGCGAGCCGTTCGTGGCGGGGGTACGAGGCGTGCGCCCGGCCCCGCCGGTGCCGGGCGGACCACCGACGGTGGGTGCAGTGCTGGCGGCCGGATCGGGGGCGGCGCGGAGTTCGTCGAGGAGGGCGTCGCGGTCGGTGAGGACGGTGCCGAGGATGCGTCGGCCGGCGGCCAGCAGGTCGGCCACGTCGGGGGTGCTCAGCGAGTACATGACCAGCGGGCCGTCCCGGTACGAGGTGACCATGCCGGCCCGGCGCAGCACGGCGAGCTGTTGGGAGAGGTTGGACGGCTCGACCTCGATCACGGCGAGCAGGTCACGGACCGGCTTCGGGCCGTCCTGGAGCAGTTCGAGCACCCGGATCCGCACCGGGTGCCCGAGGGTGCGGAACAGCTCCGCCTTGGCCTGGTAAAGCGGAACCGACATGGCACCCTCCCGATCAAGTCATGAAGACTTTACCACTTGCAAAACTCTTCAACTCACCAGTCGCATGGTTCGTGACTCTCGCTTCGCTACCCGAATCGGGCGGTGTGCCCCCGGCATACCTGCCGGGGGCACACCGCGCGGGTCAGTCGGAGCCGGGTCGACGGGTCGGGGCCGCGAAGGTCGGCGCGGCCTCGCCCTGGTCGCGGGTCGAGGCAGTCGGCGCACCGTCGGCGGGCTCGAAGAGCAGCCGCGAGCGCAACTGCCGGAAACCGGTGCGTTCCAGCTCCGCGACCACCGTCACCCGGTGGGCGTCCACGTCGGCCACCACCTCCCGGGCACCGTCGGCGGCCAGCGCCGCGACCGAGTCGGCCAGCAACTCGCCGCGCACCGCCCCGTCCAGCACACCGAGGTAGCCGAGCAGCGGGAAACAGGCGTCCCCGGTCGGCCCGGCAAGCCCCACCGGCTCCCCGGCGGCCACGGCGATCCGCCAGTTCGCGGCCGGGCCGGTCAACCAGGCCAGTGGGTCTCTGGCCAGGTCCACCCCGGCCACCGCCTGCGCGATCTCGCGGCCGGTCAGCACGTCCGGCTCGGCGATCCGGGCGACGAGGGCGTCGATCTCCCCGGCGTCGGTGGCCGGGCGGAAGGTGTAGCGCCCGGAGCCGGCCGGCAGCGGTGTGCCCGCCCACGAGCACCGGAGCCGCTCACCGCGCTCGACCAGCCCGGCGAGCCGGGCCGCCGCCAGCGGCGCCCGGACCACGGCGAGCACCTCCGGCCGACGCCGCCAGTGCGCGGGCAGGCCGGCGTAGTACCGGTGCGGGCCGCCGAGCGCCTCGTGGGCCGTACGCAGCAGTGCGGCACCCACCTCCGGCTCGGCGGTCAGGTCGAAGCGTTCCAGCCAGGGTGCGCCGGCGGCTCCGGGCGGCAGGAGCCACGCGGCCCGGCCGACCACCCGACCGCCCCGGAGGGCGACCCAGGTGCGTTCGGGACGGTAGCCACCTCCGGCGACGCCGTCGGCGTAACCGATCTTGCGCAGTTGGGGCAGCGGGTCGGGCATGGAGTCGAACAGATCTTCCTCGCCCGCGACGAGCGGGCGGATGACCAGGTCGGTCATGGGGAATCCTCCGGAAGGCGAACGCCCCGGTCAGACCCGCGTGGACGCCGGGACGCGGAGGGGGCGCAGAACATCGGACATCGTTCTGACCTCCTCCCGGCTCGACGGCGTGCCGCAGAACGTACTCGACTCCGCAGCACCGCCGCAACACCGCTCCCGCTGCTGCCGTGGACGGATCGGCGGCCGCACGGTCAGGCCGGTACGAAGCGGGCCGCGTCGGCGACGACGTAGCCGTCGGTGCCCTCGGTGCGGATCAGCACGCTGCCGGCCGTACCCGCCGGGAACCGGTAGGTCCCCAACGACACCCACTGCCCGCCCGAGGTGCGCTGGTCGACCACCCGGGTGGTCACCCCACCGTCGTGCACCACGTCGACCGGGACGTTGCTGGCCCGGTTCGGGTCGGCGGTCCAGCGCACCTGGACCACCCAGCTCCCGGCCATCGGCAGGGACGGGGTGAACCGCAGCCGGTTGACGCCCTTGCCGGTGTTGCCGTCGTGCTCGTAGTCCGACCCCCAGTAGCCGCCGATCGCGGTGCTGCCCACCCAGACACCGGACCGGGCGACCCCGGCCGCCCGGTTGTCCACCACGATCTCGCCGTCGGCGGTGGGCGGCCAGGTGAGGAGCTGCCCGTCGGCGCGCAACCGGGCCTGGAGGGCGGCGACGTCGACCTGCTGCACCGGCACCCCCGCGTCGAGCGCCAGCTTCGCCGCCGTCGCGGCGGACTGGGCGAGGATCATGAAGACCGGTTCCATCCGGATCGACCCGTACGCGATGTGGGTGGCCGACAGGCACACCGGCACGAACAGGTTGGCGCACTGCGCGGCAGTGGGCACGATCGACCGGTAGCTGATCGGGTACGGGCCGGGCACCCCGACCTGCACGTCGCCCTCGTTCTTCACCAGCCCGTTCACCACCACCCGCTGGCAGTTGTGCGAGTCCATCGTGTAGCTGGCCAACCCGATCGAGTCGGCGGCCCGTACGCTGCCCCGGCAGTCCCGCTCGGTCATCACGTACGCCGAGACCATCCGGCGGGCCTCGCGGACGTAGAGCTGTGGGGGCCAGTTGCCGGTGGCGGTGAACTCGTCGGCGGCCAGGCCCCAGCCGGCGACCCCCGCCCGGACAGTCGCCGGCAGCCGGGGGTCGTTGGCCAGGAACCACAGCAGGCCCTGCTGGTAGGTCCGGTGGTCGGCGACCAGGCTCGCCCGCTGCGCCCGGCCGGCCGTCGGGAAGGCGTAGTTCGCGCCGATGAAGTCGGTGGAGAACGCCCCGGTGTTGTTCGAGTCGGTCTTCCCGCCGCCGACGCTCTGCGTGGTGAAGAACGGCCCGGTGTAGCCGGCCTGCACGTACCGCAGCAGCAGTTCGTAGTCGGCCGGGTCGTAGCCGGCCGGCTGCGGGAACGGGACCCGGCCGGCGGCCTGGGTCAGGCACATCCGGAAGTTGTACGCCTGGATCCGGTCGTCGCCGGTGCCGTTCGGCGCGACCGGGGCGGCGGAGATGCCGGGGAGCAGACCGCTGGCCGGGCTGCCCGGCACCACGTACGGGTCGACCGGCCGGGTGAACTGGTGCTCCCCGCGCAACTGCACCCCGTTGACCGTCTCGCCGTACGCGGTGTTGGCCTCCCGGCCGACCGCGTACGACACCCCGGCGGCGGCCATCAGATCACCCTCGTACGTCGCGTCGACGAACATCGGCCCGGCGAAGAGCTGCCCGTTGTCGGTGACCAGCCCGGTGATCCGGTCGCCGGTCCGCGCGACCGTGGCCAGCGGCGCGTTCAGGTAGACCGGGACCGCGTACTCGGTGAGCAGGTCGTCGAAGACCTCGGCGGCCACGTGCGGCTCGAAGACCAGCCGCATCGGCGAGTCGGGGGTGACCGGGGTGCCCTGGTAGCGGGCGTACACCCGGCGGTAGAACTCCCCGGCGAGGCCGCCGATGGCGGCGCTGGTGCCGCTGTCGGTGTAGCCGAGTCCGCCAGTGGTGAGCCCGCCGACGTGGCTGCCCGGTTCGACGATCACGGCGGTGCCGCCGAGCCGGCGCATCTGCACGGCAGCCATGATGCCGGCCGAGGTCGCGCCGTAGATCACCAGGTCGACGGTGACGGTGCCGGCGGCGAGGGCGGGCAGGCCGAGACCGGTGCCGGCGGCGACGACGAGGGTGGCCCCGCCGAGGCGGAACAGGTGACGGCGGGTGAGCGCAGGCGACATCGCGGCTGCCCTTCGCAGGAGGGGAAGGAGCGCGCCGCCGCACCGGTATGCATCGACTTTCGTTGATCGGACGGGGGTTGTCAAGGGGCGGGTCAGCCGTCGACCAGGTCGTTGACGCAGCGCAGCACCGGGCGGCTGGTCAGCTCCGCCGGGTCCAGCGGCGCACCACCGGTCACCGTGAACGTGACCGACTCCCCCGGCAGCACTGTGACAAGGGCCGCGTCGACCTCGGCGGCCGGGTCGAGGCGGTCCGGGAAGAGGGTCAGGTCGCGCAGCACGGTCTGTGCGGTGACCCGGACCCGCTGACCACCCTCGACCTCCTCCACCGTCGCCTCGTAGCGGGCCGCCGGCCAGTGCGCGTCCCGGTCCTCGGCGAAGAACCACAGCGCCCGCTCCGCGCTGTCACCGGCCTCGGCGACAAGCAGTTCCCGGCGTTCCTCCTCCGCCACCGCCAGGTCCGCCGGCAGCGGCAACGTCACCGCCGCGTACGCCGGCACGTCGAGCCGGTACGAGGTCTTCGCCCTCGGCTCGCCGTGCAGGGTGGACCGGGTCACCGTGACCGGGGCCCGCCACGGGGTGCCCGTCTCGTTCACCGCCACCAGGGCCAGCCCGCCGTCACGGGGCTGGACGGTGAGCAGCCGGTCGGCGTACGCCCGGCGCAGCGCGTACCACAGGGGTTTGCGGCGGCCGTCGCCGTCGACGGCCGCCCACGAGGTGACCGGCCAGCAGTCGTTGAGCTGCCAGACGATGGTGCCGGAGCAGACGTCCCGGTGGGAGCGGAAGTGTTCCACCCCCAGTTGGATCGCCCGCGCCTGGTTGAGCTGGGTCAGGTAGTGCCAGTCGTCGAAGTCGGCCGGGGCGGGCAGGTGGGCGTCGAGCCCGCGTTGCAGCTTCGCGTCCCCGTCGGCGGCCTTCTGGTGGTGGGTCATCCCCGGTGAGTCGTGCGCCAGCGGCTCGTCGGAGAGCGCCCGGCGCAGCGTCGCGTACGCCGGGGGCGCCTGGTAGCCGAACTCGGCGACGAACCGGGGGACGTACTCCCGGTACTTCGTGTAGTCGTCGGTGTTCCAGACGTCCCAGATGTGCGTGGTGCCGTGCGCCGGGTCGTTGGGGTGGATCGCCTCGGTGCCCGACCACGGGCTACCCGGCCAGTACGGGCGGGTCGGGTCCAGCTCGTCGACCACCCGGGGCAGCAGGTCGAGATAGAAGCCCCGTCCCCAGGTGCGCCCGGCCAGCCGCTCCTGCCACTCCCAGTCGTGCCAGCCCCAGATGTTCTCGTTGTTACCGGTCCAGAGCACCAACGACGGGTGCCCGGCCAGCCGGGTCACCTGCTCCCGCGCCTCCGCCTCGACCTCCGTGCCGAACGGCTCCTCCTCCGGGTAGGCCGCGCAGGCGAACAGGAAGTCCTGTTGGACGAGCAGCCCCCGCTCGTCGGCGAGGGAGTAGAAGTCGGCCGACTCGTAGCGGCCACCGCCCCAGACCCGGAGCAGGTTGACGTTGGCGTCGGCGGCCTGGGTGAACCGCCGGGCCAGCCGGTCCCGGGTGATCCGGGTGGGCAACGCGTCGTCGGGGATCCAGTTCGCTCCCCGGACCAGCACCGGCACGTCGTTGACGTGCAGGGTGAACGGGGTGCCGTGGGCGTCGGGGGTGGTGTCCAGGCGTACCGAGCGGAACCCGATCCGGTGTGACCAGGTGTCCAGGGTGTGACCGTCCGCCGTCGCCAGGGTCACCGTCAGCGGGTGCAGCGGCTGTGCGCCGTACCCCTGGGGCCACCACAGCTCGGGGTCGGCGACGGTGAGGGTCAGCGCGGCCGTGCGCCGCCCGGCCGGGACGGTCGTCTCGCCGACCACCCCGGCGACCTCGGCCCGGACGGTCAACGGCACGTCGGCCGCCCGTTCGACCTCGACCTGCAGCTCCACCCGCCCCGCGCCGTCGATCACCGTAACCAGTGGACGGACGGTGCCCAGCCGGGCAGTGGACCAGGCGTGCAGCCCGATCTGCTGCCAGATCCCGGCGGTCACCACCGTCGGCCCCCAGTCCCAGCCGAAGTTGCAGGCCATCTTGCGGACGAACTGGAACGGCTCCGGGTAGGCGTTGGGCCGGTCGCCGAGCCGGTCCCGCTGCTCCTCGGCATAGCGGTACGCCGAGTCGAACCGGACGGCGAGGGTGTTCTCCCCCGGCCGCAGCGCCGACCGCACGTCGAAGCGGTAGGACCGGTGCATGTTGGCGGTGCGGCCGACCTCGACCCCGTTGAGCGTGATCGTGGCGACCGTGTCCAGCCCGGCGCAGACCAGGTCGACCCGGTCGTCGTCGCCGGGCCGGTGGACGAACGTGGTCGCGTACTCCCAGTCGGTGCGGCCGATCCAGGCGAGCGCCGTCTCGTTGTCGTCGAGGTAGGGGTCGTCGATCAGGCCGGCGGCGAGCAGGTCGGTGTGTACGCAGCCCGGCACGGTTGCCGGCACCGCCCGACCGGCCACGGCGTCGGGCACCTGCGGACCGGACACCGCGCGCAACCGCCAATCCTCGTGCAACACCTGCTCGCTCACGACTTCACCGCGCCTTCCATGATTCCCCGGACGATCTGCCGGCCGCCGACGAAGAGCATCACCAGCAACGGCACCGTGGCGATGAACGCCCCCGCGAGCACCCGACGGTAGATGACGTAGTTACCGCTCGCCAGATCGGAGATGGCCACCATCGAGGTCGGGTAGTCGGTGCCGCTGAGCGTGATCAGCGGCCACTGGAAGTCGTTCCAGGTGGCCACGAAGGTGAGCAGGCCCAGCACGGCCAGGGCCGGACGGATCGCCGGCAGCACGATGCTGCGGTAGATCCGCATGGTGGTCGCCCCGTCGACCCGGGCCGACTCGATCAGCTCGTCGGGCACGCTGTTGACGATGAACTGTCGCATGTAGAACACCCCGAACGCGGTGACCAGGCCGGGCGCGATCACCGCCAGCAGGGTGCCGTTCCAGCCGAGCTTTCCCATCACGATGTAGAGCGCGACGATGCCGAGCTGGTTGGGAACGGTGAGGGTGAGCACCACGAGGAGCATCAGCATGTTGCTGCCCCGGAACCGCAGCTTGGCGAAGGCGAACCCGGCCAGCGAGCAGAAGAAGAGCACCGAGGCGGTCACCACTGTCGACACGATGAAGCTGTTGATCAGGGAGGCGGCGAAGTAGACGTCCTGGAGGGAGAAGACCTCCTCCAGGTTGGCCAGGAACCGGTTACCAGGCACCACCGCCGGTGGCAGCTTGGCCAGCGCCTCGTCGTCGCTGGTGGCGATGACGAACATCCAGTAGAGCGGGAAGGCGGCGAACAGAAAGGTCAACGACAGCAGCAGGTACGTGCCGAGGCCGGCCGGGGTGTCCTGCGGCGCGCGGCCCGGAAGGGCGGGCCGGTGCCGTCGGCGGGTCGGTCCGGTGGGCCGTGGCGGGGCGACGACGGTCATCGGTGTCCCCTTTCGCTCGCGACTGCGGTACTCCGCTGCGCTACGTTCCTCGCGCTCACCGATGACCTTTCGCTCGCGACTGCGGTACTCCGCTGCGCTACGTTCCTCGCGCTCACCGATGACCTTTCGCTCGCGACTGCGGTACTCCGCTGCGCTGCGTTCCTCGCGCTCACCGATGACCTCCCGACAGGCGGTTGGTGAGCAGGGTGTTGAGGCCGGTGACCAGCAGGATGATCAGGAACAGCGCCCAGGACATCGCGGCGGCGTAGCCGAGGTTGAGGTCCTTCCAGCCGACCTTGTAGATGAGCTGGGCGATGGTCTGCCACTCGCCGTTCGGCCCGCCGGTGGCGGCCTGCGCGTTCAGGTCGAACAGCATCGGCTCGGTGAACAGTTGCAGCCCGCCTATGGTGGAGAGCACCACGGTGAAGACGATGACCGGCTGGATCATCGGCACGGTGATCCGCCAGAGCTGCCGCCACGGGCCGGCCCCGTCGATCGCCGCCGCCTCGTAGACGTCGCGTGGGATGGACTGCATGGCGGCCAGGTAGAGCAGGGCGTTGTAGCCGATCCACTTCCAGTTGACCATGGTGGCGATGGCGATCCAGGCGTGCGGCTTGTCGGCCCGCCAGTCGATCGCGGCGTCCCCGGTCCCGCCGATGCCCACCTCGGCGAGCAACCAGTTGGCCATCCCGAAACTGCGGGAGAAGAACGCGCTGAACACCATCGTCGAGGCGACGATCGGGGTGACGTACGGCAGCAGCACCCCGACCCGCCACCAGGTCTGCGCCCGCAGCCTGCGGTTGAGCAGCGAGGCGACCACCAGCGCCAGCAGCAGTTGCGGCACCGAGGAGAGCAGGAAGATGCCGAAGGTGTTGTAGAGCGCGTTCCAGAAGTCCTCGTCGCCGGCGAGCCGGCTGAAGTTCGCGACACCCGCCCAGTACGGCAGGGTCGGGTCGTCGAGCCGGTAGTTGCGTAGCGCGACGACCCCGTTGAACAGCAGTGGGAAGAGCCCGAAGACGCCGAAGAGCAGGAAGAACGGCGCGACCATCAGGTAGGGCAGGTAACGCATGTCGAAGCGGTACAGCCGGTTGCGCCAGTCGAGCGACCGGTCACCGGCCCCGGAGGGATCGTGCTCCGGCCCGTTGCGGTGACTCGACGGCGACGCGGCACGGGTGGTGGACACAGGACACCCTCCAGGGCCGGGGACGTGACGGGAGGTGCGGACGGTCAGGACGTGCCGGCCTTCTCGGCCTCCTTGACCGCCTCCGCCCAGGCGGCGTCCGGCTTCAGGGTCCTGTTCTGCACCCGGGTGATCACGTTCTCCACGGCGACCCGGGTCGGGCCGTTCTTCTTGCCCAGGTACTGCGGGGTCAGCCCCTGCGCCATCTTCGGGAAGATCTGCCCGACCGGCGCGTCGTTGAAGAACGGGTTCCTGAACTCGGCGATCGCCGGGTCGGCGTAGAGCGCCGGCTGTGAGGGCAGGTTGCCGACCTTCTTGAAGATCTCGATCTGCTGCTCCGGCTGGACCAGCCACTCCAGCAGCTGGTACGCCTCGTCGACGTGCCTGCTCTGCTTGGGGATGGTGAGGAACGAGCCGCCCCAGTTGCCGCCGCCACCGGGCACCGCGGCGATGTCCCACTTGCCCTGGGTGCCGGGTGCGGTGTCCTTGATGTGGCCGAGCATCCACGCCGGGCAGGCGAGCACGGCGAACGAGCCGGCGGTGAAGCCCTTGTCCCAGTCGGCCTGGAAGCTGGTCAGGTTGGCCGAGAGCCCGGCCCCGATCGCCTTGATCGTGTAGTCGAAGGCGACCTTCGGGCCCTGCTCCATCTGGAGCTGTTCCTGGTCGGTGTAGAAGCCGACCGGTTGCTGGCCGAGGATCGGGTTGAACAAATTGGTGCCGGAGTCGAGGAACTTCTTCCTGGTCTTGCCGGTGTACTCCTGACCGACCTCGATGAACTTGTCCCAGGTGGGCCAGAGCGCGGAGACCTGGTCCCGCTCGGTGGGCAGCCCGGCGGCCTTGAACAGGTCGGTGCGGTAGCACATGGCCAGGCCACCGACGTCGGTGCCGAGGCCGATCTGGCTCTTGCCGTCGGCCGACAGCGACTGCTTCCACTTCCAGGGCAGGTACTTGCTCTCGTAGGAGCCGGCGCCCTTGTCGAGCAGGTTGACGAACTTGTCGGACTGGCTGCGGAACTGGACCATGAAGCCCTCGTCGACGGCGGCGATGTCCGCCGCGCCGTTGCCGGCGACCAGCTTCTTCTGGAGATCCTCGTGCTGGGCGTTGTACTCGCCCGAGTTGAGCTGGATCTTGACGTTGGGGTGGTCGGCCTCGTAGCGGGTCTTGAGGTCCTGGAGACCGAAGTCGCCCCAAAAATTGATCTTGAGGGTGACCTGGCCGCCCTTGCCGCCCGAGTCGGTGGTGCTCTTGCCGCTGCACGCGGCGATCATCGTCAGGCTGACGGCACCGACCGCCGCCGCGCGGGCCCAGTGGGTCCAGGACCGTGTCATCTCATCCTCCGCGCACGCATGGGGAACGCTCCAGACATCGAGGAACGTTGACTGAACCGGATAAGTGAGGCCACCGTACGGGCCACCCCGTGCACTGTCAACGGCCGGTTAACAACGCTCTCGACCGGTAACCTGCGGGTGCCCATGGGAGCGTGACCAGTCGTGATGAGGCGGCTCTGTCGGCCCGCACGGCAGCCCCGCGCGCCCCTATCCGGGCGCGACGCGACTGCCGCGCTTAACCGGGCAAGCAGATCGTCCGCCCACGACGGGCAGGGGTCGACCACAGCCGGGGACACCGGCCGGACCAGGCACCGGTAGCGTGGGCACCGCCGGCGATCCCGGCCCCGTGGACGGCCTGCCCAGGCCGCGAGGAGTGGAGGAGACCCGCCGGTGAAGCGGCCGACCATCGCCGACGTCGCCCGACGCGCCGGAGTGTCCAAGGGCGCGGTCTCGTACGCGCTCAACGGGCAACCGGGCGTCTCGGAGACCACCCGGCAGCGGATCCTGGCGATCGCCGCCGAGATCGGCTTCAGCCCGAGCAGCGCCGCCCGCGCGCTCTCCGGCGCCACCGCCGACGCGGTCGGCCTGGCGCTGTGCCGGCCAGCCCGGATACTCGGCATCGAGCCGTTCTTCATGGAGCTGATCAGCGGCGTCGAGGCCGAACTCTCCGCCCGCTCGTACGCGCTGACCCTCCAGGTGGTGGCCGACCAGGAGGCGGAGATCGCGGTCTACCGACGGTGGTGGGCCGAGCGGCGGGTGGACGGGGTCCTCGTCTGCGACCTGCGTACCGACGACATCCGGGTGCCCGCCCTGGAAGAACTGCAACTACCCGCCGTGGTGATCGGCGGGCCGGGGCACACCGGCACGTTGGCCAGCGTCTGGTCCGACGAGGCGGCGGCGCTGGCCGAGACGGTGGAATACCTGGTCGCGCTCGGCCACCGCAAGATCGCCCGGGTCGGTGGTCTGCCCTCGCTGCTGCACACCGGCATCCGGACCGACGCCTTCACCGAGGTGTGCGGTCGGCTCGGGCTCACCGAGGCGGCGACCGTGTGGTCCGACTACACCGGCGAGGAGGGCGCCCGGGCCACCCGACGGTTGCTCAGCTCCGCCCAGCGCCCCACCGCGCTGATCTACGACAACGACGTGATGGCGATCGCCGGGCTCTCCGTGGCCCAGGAGATGGGGCTCGGCGTGCCCGCCGACCTGTCCATCGTGGCCTGGGACGACTCCCCGCTGTGCCAGCTGGTCCACCCGCCGCTGACAGCGCTCAGCCGGGACATCCCCGCCTACGGCGCGCACGCCGCCCGCCAACTGCTCGCCGTCATCGCCGGCGAGCCGGTCGACGGGCTCCAGGACGAGACGGCGCACCTGACCCCGCGCGGCAGCACCGCACCGCCCCGGGCGAGGTGAACCGGTTCAGGAAAGCCGCCTACCCGATCTCACCGGGGCGGTCGATCTCACCGGGCTGTGGTCGGGAACTCCGCGAAGTACGCCTCGACCCGTTCGGCGGTGGCCGGCCGCGCCAGCGCGTAACCCTGGCCGTACCGGCAGCCGGCCCGGGTAGCCCGGTCGACGTCCGGCTCGGACTCCAGCTCCGCCATCACCACCGTCACCCCCAGCCGCTCCCCCAGGCCCACCACCACGTCGATCAGCGGACGGGCACCGTCGGCCGGCACGGCCGGCTGCGGCTGCACCTTCAACAGGTCGATCGGCAGCCGGCGGAGCTGGGCCAGGGAGGCGTGCTCCGCCCGGAAGTCGTCGAGCGCGGTGCGCACCCCCATCGACCGCAACCCGGCAAGCCGGGTCACCACCGTCGGCAGATCGGTGCCGAGCCTCGACGCGGCGATCTCCAGCACCAGCCGTTCCGCCGGGACGTTGTGCCCGGCCAACACCGCCGCCACCCGGGGCACCAGATCCGGCGCCAACAGCTCGGCCAGGGTGACGTTGACCGCCAGCCACAGTTCCCGGCCCCCGTACGACCAGTCGGCGAGCTGCCGGCAGGCCCGGTCCAGCACCCACCTACCCAGCTCACCCAGCAGGCCGAGATCCTCGGCGACGGGTAACAACTCGGCCGGCAGCACGGTGCCCAGGACCGGGCTGCGCCACCGCAACAACGCCTCGATGCCGGCGGGGCGCCGGTCGGCCAACGCCAGCACCGGCTGGTAGACCAGGTCCAACTCGCCCCGGGCCAGCGCGCCGGGAAGTTCCCGTTCCAGGTCCAGCCGGCGGACCAGTTGCTCCTCCAGGCAGGCGTCGTAGAACTCGACCCGGTTCCGGCCGAGCTGGACGGCCCGGCGACGCGCCAGTTCGGCCTGGCGCAGCACGTCCGGCGGCCCCGCGCCGGCCAGCTCGGCCAGGCCCACGCCGACCCGTAACCGCACCATCCCCGTCGACACCGGACACGGCTCGGTCAACGCGGCGAGCAGTCGTCCGCCCAACGCGTACGCCGGCACCGAGGCGGCATCGGTGACCACCGCGAACTCCGTGCCGGACAGCCGGGCCACCAGGTCCCGGGGACCGACCACGTCACGCAGCCGGCGGAGGGTGGTGGTCAGGACGGCGTCGGCCCCCGCGGGAGCGGGCCCGTCCGGCGACAGGTCGAGGCCGTGCACGTCGAGCACGAGCAGGGCACCGGGCGTGCCGCACCGCTCGTCGAGCACCCGCAACAGCTCCCGCCGGGTGGCCAGCCCGGTGAGCGGGTCGGTGGCCGCGATCCGACGCAGCTCACGTTCCCACCGGCGGCGTTCCCCGACGTCCCGCACGTGCAGCACCACCGCGGCAACCTCCGGCACGTCCCGCTGGTCGCTCACCGTCGACTCGATCTCGCGCCAGCCACCGTCACCGGCCCGCATCCTGGCCACCAGCAGCGGCGGAACACCGTCGTCGGGCTGCGCGGCCAGCCGGGCCAGGACGACCGGGGCGTCGTCCGGGTGCAACAGGTCGGCCAGCGCCAGCCCGCACACCTCGTCCTGGCGCAGCCCGAACCAGCGCTCGCCGGCCTCCGACAGCCAGTGGACCCGCAACCCGTCGTCCAGCACCAGGGTCAGGTCGCGACCACCCGAGACCAACGTCCGGAAATACGCCTCCCGGGCGGCCAGCAGGCCCGCCCACCGTCGGTTGTCGGTCGCGGAGATCAACTCCCGGCCCACCAACGGCGGGATCACCGCCAGCCCCAGCAGGACGGCGGTCCGGGTGAAGCCGCCCACGAACACCAGGTGGCCGACCGCCGCCACGGTGGCCACCACCGCGGGGGCGGTCACCCGTGGCCAGGCCGGCGGTGGACCGGACAGACCGGCCGGGTCACCCGCCGAGACCCGGGCCATCGCGGTGGCGGTCAGCAGCGCCCCGCCGGCCAGCAACGGCACCGCGGTCAGCAGCGCCGCCCCGGGGGCCCGGTAGGCCAGCAGTGCCACCAGGTCGGCCAGCCCGAGCAGGACGGCCGCCGCCCCGACCCGACAGCGGGCCGCCCCGGGACGACGACGCCCGTCGGCCAACGCGCTCACCAGCAACCCGGCCAGACCACCCGCGCCGACCACGGTGACCACCCGGACCACCGGCGGCACCGGACCGGGCGGGACCAGCACCCAGCCGGCGAAGAGCAGCGCGGTGCCCAGGCCGAGCACGTCCACCCCACGGCGCAACCGGGCCCGGGGAGTCAGCCGGGAGTGGCCGGGCAGCAGGAGCAGACCGACCGCGTACGCCAGGGTGGCCACGCCGAGCCCGACCGCCGCGACCTCGACCCGCCGTACCGTCGGCGTCAGCGGTAACACCGCCACGGTCAGCCCGGCCACCGTCACCGCGGCGTTGAGCAGGGCGGCGGCCCGGCGGCGGTGCCGGGCCCGCCGGTCCGGGCCACCCGTGGTGGTCAGTCGGAACAGTCGACGGATGGCCAGCGCGCAGCCGCCGGCGCCGGCGAGCGCGGTGGCCGCCAGCGGCGGGAGGACATCTGCCAGGCCGGCACCGATCAGCAGCGCGGCGAGCAGCGAGAACACGATCGGGGCGGACGGTGGGCGGCGGAGGAGGGGAGCGACGGTCACGGCGGTCGCCTTCGTGAGGGGGACACGGGCCGGTGCAGAAGGGGTTAGCGTTTCAACGAGCCGCAATCCCCCCGGTTATGCCCCTCTGCCGTGACCCGCGTCACCTATTCGCGGCGGCAGCCCCGGGTGCCGGTCGGCCCGGCCGCAGGTGGGATCATCGGGGGGTGAGTAGCGCCGACACCATCCGCTTCCGGCACAACCAGGCCATCCTGGTCGCGGCCGTGATCGCCACCGTCGGCGCGCTGCCCCTGGCCGCCGCCCGGTGGTACCTGCTGCCCGTACTGCTGATCCCGCTTGTCGTCGCGGTCTGGGCCTGGCGCTCCGGCACCGACGCCGACCCGCGCGAGCTGCGGCTGCGAGCGCTGGCCGGAAGCCGACGGGTGCCCTGGGAACAGGTCGTCGAGTTGGCCGCCGACCCACGCGGCCGGGCCGTCGTCCGGCTCGCCGACGGGCATCAGCTGCCCCTTCCCGCCGTCCGCGGCGCGGACCTGCCCCGACTGGTCTCGATCACCGGGCAGACCCGGCCCGACACCCACTGAGCCGGGCAGCCGCCCCACCGGTCCGGAGCCCCACCATCCGAGCTGTGCGCCGGCCCGCCCACAGCGGCGCTGTCAGTAGCCGTCCACCACCCGGTTGACGAGCGGCGTCCCGGCGGCGAACCGGCGCACCTGCTCCCCCACCAGCCGGTACGCCCGGGGCAGCAGCCCGCGCACCGAGCCGGCGACGTGCGGGGTGAGCAGCACGTTCGGCAGCTCCCAGAGCGGATGGTCGGCGGGCAACGGCTCCGGTTCGGTCACGTCCAGCGCCGCCCGCAGCCGGCCCGAGGTCAGCTCCGCGACCAGCGCCGAGGTGTCCGCCACCGGGCCACGGGCGGCGTTGACCAGCAGCGCCCCGTCCGGCATGGCGGCCAGGAAGTCGGCGTCCACCAACCCCCGGGTGGCGTCGGTCAACGGCACCAACAGCACCACCACGTCGGCCTCGGGCAACAACCGCGGCAACTCGGCCACCGCGTGGACCCCTTCGGCCGGCCGGGCGCTGCGGGCGACCAGGGTGAAGGTGACGTCGAACGGGGCCAGCCGGTCCCGTACCGCCGCGCCGATCGAGCCGGCTCCCACGATCAGCACCCGCTTGCCGGTCAGCTCGTCGGTCGGCGCGACCTGGTCGTACGCCCACTCCCGCCGGGCCTGGGCGCGGGCCAGCGCCGGGAAGCCGCGCAACTGGGCGAGGATCGCGGTGACCACCCACTCGGCGGTGCCGGCGTCGTGCACCCCCCGGGCGTCGCACAGGGTGACCCCGGCAGGCACCCGACCGGTCCAGGCGTCCGCCCCCGCGGAGAGGAGCTGCACCACCGCCAGGTCGGGCAGCCGGTCCAGCATCGTCGTGGTGTCCGTGCCGGCCAGGAACGGCGGCACCCAGAACCGGACGTCCGCCGGGTCGCCGGGGGGATTCGCCGGATCGGTCCACGGCTGTACGGTGACACCGCACGGCACCGGCCCGAGCAGCTCGACACCGGCGGAATGCGGAATCCATACCTTCACGCGTGCCGACGATAGCCCTCCGACGGCGGCCCGTGCAGACGGGCCGGCCGACCGACGCCGCACCGGGCGACGTCGCCCACGTCCACAGGCGCGGATCGGCCGGGGCAGGTATAACCGAGGGTCGGACGTCGAACGGCGTCCCCCATCACGGCAGACAGGTGGTCGATGACCGAACGCACCGAACGGCCGGCCGTCGACATCCCCGCACTGGCCGACCCGGCCCGGCTGCGGTCGCTTACCGACACCGGTCTGGGCGCCGCGCCGGACGAGGCGTTCGACAGGTTCGCCCGGCTGGTCAGCGACCTGCTCGACGTGCCGGTGGCGCTGGTCTCCCTGGTCAGCGAGACCCGACAGTTCTTCCCCGGCGCGGTCGGGTTGCCCGACCCGTGGGCCGCCCGCCGGCAGACCCCGCTGAGCCACTCGTTCTGCCAACACGTGATCGACACCGAGATCCCGCTGGTGCTGCCGGACGCCCGGCTCTATCCCCGGGTACGGGACAACCTGGCCGTGCCGGAACTGGGCGTCATCGCGTACGCCGGGATGCCGCTGACCGACCTGGACGGCCGGGTGCTCGGCTCGCTGTGCGCGATCGACAGCAAACCCCGGGCCTGGACGAAGGCCCAGCTACGCACCCTGGCCGACCTGGCGGCGGCCTGCTCCTCGGAGCTGCGGCTGCGGATCGCGCTGGATGCGGCCGAGGAGGCCCGCCGCCTGGTCGAGCAGGCACACGACCGGCTCAACCTGCTCGCCTCGCTGAGCGAGACCCTGGCCGGGACACTCGACGTGGAGACGGCGGTGGGACGGCTGGCCGACGCGGTGGTGCCGTTGCTTGCCGACTGGGCCACGGTGACCCTGGTCGACCGGGCAGGCACCCCCCGACGGGTCACCGCCGTGCACCGTGATCCGGCCCGCGCCGCCGAGGTGGCCCGGCTCGGCGAGCTCGCGCTCCACCGGCTCGGCCCGGCCTCGATCACCCGGACGGTGCTGCGGACCGGCCAGCCGGTGCTGCGCGGCGTCGCCGACCTGGCCGACATCCGGCAGGCCAGCGACGCCCCGGAGCTGGTGACCCTCGCCGAACGGCTGGGCTTCGCCTCGCACCTGACCGTGCCGGTGCCGGCCCCCGGCCGGGGCGCGGTGATGGGCGCGGTGACCCTGGTCAACGGGCCGGGTCGGCGGGCCTTCGACGACGACGACCTGGGTACCGCACTGGAGATCGGCCGTCGCGCCGGGCAGGCGGTCGGCAACGGGTGGATCTACGGCGAGCAGCGGCACGTCGCCGAGGTGTTGCAGCACAGCATGCTCCCGCAGTTGCCGCAGAGCCCGTGGGTCGAGCTGGTGGCCCGCTACCAGCCGGCCGCCGACCGGGTGGAGGTGGGCGGCGACTGGTACGACGCCTTCGTCCAGCCCGACGGCGACCTGATCGCCGCGATCGGGGACGTCGCCGGCCACGACATCGAGGCCGCCGCGACGATGGGGCAGCTCCGCAACCTGGTGCGGGGCAACGCGTACGGTCGCAGCGACCCGGTCGACGAGTTGATGCGGCGGTTGGACGCCACCATCTCGGGGCTGCACATCCCGACCGCCGCCACGGCGGTGCTGGCCCGACTGCGGCCGGCCCCGGGCGGGGTCGCGGTCACCTGGTGCAACGCCGGCCATCCCGCGCCGCTGCTGGTCACCGCCGACGGCGGCGTACGACTGCTCGGCGGCCGCCGGGAGCCGCTGCTGGGGTTCACCCGCCCGGTCCCGCGGACCGGGGCGGAGGTGCTGCTCGCTCCCGGGGACACCCTGCTGCTCTACACCGACGGGCTGGTGGAACGGCGGGACCAGCCGATCGACGAGGGCATGGCGCAGTTGTGCGAACGGGTCGCCGCCGCCGGTGCCCGGCCCGCCGCCGACCTGTGCGACCTGCTGCTCGGCACCGAACAGCGGCGCGAGGACGACGTGGCGTTGTTGGCCGTACGGGCCCGCTGAGGCGTCCACCGACCGGTGGCCCGTCCGCCGCCGGCCCGGCGGGTCCGGATTCGCGGGCTAGGCTGGGGCGGGTGACCGCCCGACTCCCGTACCCCCGCACCGCCCGGGTCCGCGCGGCCCTGGCGACCTCCGGCGTCGCGCTGCTGCTGACCGGGTGCAGTCTCGGCCCGCCGGAGCCCGACCCGGCCGGTGAGCCCCCCAACCTGCCGACCCCGTCTGCGTCGGCGGGCACCCCGGAGCAGCAGGTGGTGGCCACGGTGCTGGCGAAGGGTCTACGGGTACCGTGGGCGATCGCCTTCCTGCCGGACGGGGCGGCGCTGGTCACCGAGCGGGACAGCGGCCGGATCCTCAAGGTCGGGCCGGAGTCGGGGGCGCAGGGGCTGACCGTCGCCCCGGTGCAGACCGTGCCGGAGGTGGCCGCGTCCGGTGAGGCGGGGCTGCTCGGCATCGCCGTCTCACCGGCGTACGCGCAGGACCGGTCGGTCTTCGTCTACTACACCACCGCGCAGGACAACCGGGTGGCCCGGTTGACGCTGGGCGGCACCCCCACGCCGATCCTGACCGGCATCCCCAAGGCCGGCAACCACAACGGCGGCGGGCTCGCCTTCGGCCCGGACGGGCAGCTCTACGTGAGTACCGGCGACGCCGGCAACCGCGACGCCGCCCAGGACCGCGCCAACCTGGCCGGCAAGATCCTGCGGATCACCCCGGACGGCAAACCGGCGGCGGGCAACCCGTTCCCGAACTCGCCGGTCTGGTCGCTGGGGCACCGCAACGTGCAGGGCATGGCCTGGGATTCCGGAAAGCGGATGTACGCCACCGAGTTCGGCCAGAACACCTGGGACGAGCTCAACCGGATCGACAAGGGCGCGAACTACGGTTGGCCGACGGTGGAGGGGCAGGCCGGTGACAAGCGGTTCGTCGACCCGATCGCGCAGTGGGGCACCTCGGAGGCGTCCTGTGCGGGGCTGGCGGCGACGGGCCGGTCACTGGCCACCGCCTGCCTGCGCGGCGAGCGGCTCTGGCTGGTGGAGCTGACCGACGGCGGCACCGTGCTCGGTGCGCCCCGGGAACTCCTCACCGGGAAGTACGGTCGGTTGCGGGCGATCGCCGCCGCCCCGGACGGTTCGCTCTGGGTCTCCACCTCCAACCACGACGGGCGCGGCCAGCCGGTGCCGGAGGACGACCGGCTGCTGCGGCTGGTCTTCGCCGACGGCGGTGCCGGCCGGAGCTGACGACACGCCGGCAGGCCGGACAGCGGGGCAGGTACCGGGCGGATCGGCCGCCCGTCGGGCGGGTTTGCCAAGATCTTTCACTGGGCAGGTCACAATCTCAGCATGGACGGTCAGGAGAACGAGCAGCGCGGGCCCGGGGAAACGGACACCCCCACCCGGCGTGAGCGGCGCCGGCGCACCTGGTGGCCGGCCGGCCGGTCGGGGCAGGCCCGGCGGGTCGGCGTGGTGCTGGCGGTGCTGCTGGTCGCCCTGACCGGAACGGTCATCGGGGTGTTCGCCGCCGGCCGGGTCAGCACCGACATCGGCCCGTTCCGCGCCGATCTGACCCTGGCTCCGGCGGTCCGGGGCGGGACCACTGTCGACATCCCCCCGCTGGGCGCGCTGCAGCTCGACAGCCACCAGGGCCCGACCCACCTGACGGTCGGCCTCGGCGCGCTGGACCAGCGCAAGACCGAAGCGTTGATCGACGACCCGGCGAGCATCAGCCGGGCCAGCCAGTCGGCGGTGACGGACGTCCGCAACGGGGTGCTCCGGCTCGGGCTGCGTACCCTCGGCGGTGCGGTGCTGGTCACCCTGCTGCTGGCCGCGCTGGTCTTCCGGGACACCCGGCGTACCGCGTGGGCCGGCGGGCTGGCCCTGGTGGTGACCGCCGGCAGCCTGGGGCTGGCGGCGGGCACCCTGCGCCCGCAGGCCATCGAGGAGCCCCGGTACGAGGGACTGCTCGTCAACGCCCCCGCGATCGTCGGTGACGCGCGCCGGATCGCCAACGACTACAGCCGCTACGCCGAGCAGTTGCAACGGTTGGTGGGCAACGTCAGTCAGCTCTACACCACGGTCTCGGCGCTGCCGGTGTACGAACCGGCGCCGGGCACCACCCGGGTGCTGCACGTCTCCGACATGCACCTCAACCCGACCGGCTGGCAGCTGATCCGCACCGTGGTCGAGCAGTTCGGCATCGACGTGGTGATCGACACCGGCGACCTGACCGACTGGGGCAGCGAGCCCGAGGCGTCCTACGTCGGCTCGATCGGCCTGCTCAAGAAGCCGTACGTCTATATCCGGGGCAACCACGACTCGCCCAGGACTGCCGCGGCGGTGGCCCGCCAACCGAACGCGGTCGTACTGAACAACTCGACCACCACCGTGGCCGGGCTGACCATCGCCGGCATCGGTGACCCCCGGTTCACCCCGGACAAGGAGACGTCACCCGCCGGCAGCGGCCTCACCGCGCAGGTCGCCGACCAGGTCATCGGGGCCGGCGAGACGCTCGCCGCCACGGTCCGCAGCTCGCCGCGCCAGGTGAACGTCGCGCTGGTGCACGACCCGGCCTCGGCCGGGCCGCTCTCCGGCACCTGCCCGCTGGTGCTGGCCGGGCACACCCACTCCCGGCAGGTGTCGAAGCTGCCGCAGGTGGCCGGCCAGCAACCCACCCAGTTGATGGTGGAGGGCTCCACCGGCGGCGCCGGGCTGCGCGGCCTGGAGGGCGAGAAGCCCACCCCGCTGTCGATGACGGTGCTCTACTTCGACCAGCAGAAACTGCTCCAGGCGTACGACGACATCACCGTCGGCGGCACCGGTCAGGCCCAGGTGAACCTGGAACGTCACGTGATCCGGGAACCAGCGAAGGGCGCCGACGTTCCCGTCACCCCGACCCCGACGCGGGGCGCAACGGAGTCCCCGTCCACCTCCGGGACGGGCCCGCCCCCCACGTCGCCGTCGCCCGGCCCGACCCGCTGACCCACCACTACCCAGAATCTTGGCCCTCCGGTGGGCCAGGCCGGCCCGGCGGGCGGGCCCGGCGAGTCGACTCAGGCCTGACGGGTCGGATCGGGCGGTGTCGGCGGACGGGCGGACTGCGCCCGCCCGCCTGAAAACCACCCACTCAGTCACTCAGAGCGACGCTCGGACCGGCCCCACCTATCTCCACTCGGCCACTTTGCTCTGCTGCCCTGAGAGCGACAGTGACAGATTGTAGTGACGTCGAAGCCCATCGCGTAAACGAGGGATCAAGATAGGCGCTGCTCAGCGCTCTGTCGCTTAGATGGCAGCAGAGCAAAGGATGCAAACCGGGGACGGGTGGACCCCCCGAGCGAGCACGCAGGGTAATTTGCGATAACGCAGGCCGTTTCCTACACGGAGCGTTACCAATGCAGAGACGGCATCTATGTCGGGGTGGCTGGGATCGAGGGCAGAAACTCCGGCCCTGCGTCGTTGGCCGCACGAGAACGCGGGACCGAGGGGTTGCGAGAGAACACCGGGCCGGAAACCTGGACGCGCCCTGGGACTGGGCCTCGGCCTGGGCCGTCGACGCGGCACACCCGGCCCAGGGCCGAAGGACGCGCGACGAAGCTCAGCGCGGGAAAGGGAACGGGGACAGGGGCGGGGCGCGGGTGGCGGGTGGGGGTGGGGGTGGGTCAGCGTAGGGACAGGGCGGCCAGGGCGGCGTTGACGATGCTGCCGGGGAGCAGGTCGTGCAGTTCGTACAGCTCGCGGACGCTGCCGGACTGGCCGAACTCGTCCACCCCGAGCGGCACCGCCGGCACTCCGAGCGCCGAGCCGAGCCAGGCCATCGCGTGCGAGGCGGCATCGTGCACGGTCACCAGCGGGGCACGGTCCCCGAAAGCCGCCCGCAACGCACCGGGGACGCTCGGCACGGTCGCGGTGCGCACGCCCTGGCGCAGGGTGCGCTGCCAGGCCCGGTACAGCCGGTCCAGGCTGGTCACGTCGACCACGTGCGCGGCGATGCCCTCCTCGGCCAGCTCGGCGGCGGCAGCGAGCGCCTCCGGCAGCACCGCCCCCGAGGCGGCCAGGGTCACCACCGGCGCGTCCACCAGATGCGGGTACGCCTGGTGCGCGTCCACCAGCCGGTACGCCCCGGCGACCACCTGCCGGCGCAGCACCGCGTCGCCGAGGCGGGCCTGGGCCGCCTCGAACGGCGCCTGGTCCAGCGGGCGGGTGCTCAGCCGGAAGTAGTACGCCCCGTCCTCGGCCGGCGCGGCGGTGGCAGCCGGCGCGGCACCCTGCGCGATCTGGCCGAACGCGTCGCAGAGCAGCCAGTCGAGGCTGGTCGCGTACGCCGGTTCGCAGAAGGTCACGCCGGGCAGTTCCAGGCCGACGGAGGCGGTGATGGTCGACTGGTGGGCACCGCCCTCCGGGGCCAGGGTGATGCCCGACGGGGTGCCGGCCACCACGAACCGGGAACCCGAGTAGGTGCCGTAGAGGAACGCGTCCAGCCCGCGCAGCACGAACGGGTCGTAGACCGTGCCGACCGGCAGCAGCGGCTGCCCGGACAGGTCCCAGGACAGGCCGAGCTGACCCAGCAGCAGGAACAGGTTCATCTCGGAGATGCCCAGCTCGATGTGCTGCCCGGTGGGGCTCTCCGTCCAACGCAGCATCCGGTCCTCCGACCAGGAACGCCGCTCGGTCGGGGCGAACACCCCGGTCTTGTTGAGGAACCCGGCGAGGTTGGTGGAGGTGGCCACGTCCGGCGCGGTGGTGACCAGGTAGGGCGCCACCTGTGGGTCCCGGGCCAGTTCCACCAGCACCCGGCCGAAGGCCTCCTGGGTGGAGATCGGCTTGTTCGTGCGTACCCCGGTGGTCTCGGGGACGGTGACTCCCAGCGACCGGTGGCGGGGCGCGCGGGCCAGCGCCTCGCGGCGCGCGCCGGCCCGGATGCCGGCCGGGCTCGCCGGGTCGAGCCGGTCCCACTCGGTCGCGCTGGTCAGGCCGTGCGCCGTGCGCAGCGCGTCGACCTGCGCGGTGGAGAGCAGCGCCGAATGGTTGCGCGGATTGCCGGCGAGCGGCAACCCCCACCCCTTCACGGTGTACGCGAAGACGACGCTGGGCCGGTCGGTCACCGCGTCGCACTGGGCGTACGCGTCGAGCATCGCCTGCAGGTCGTGCCCGCCCAGGTCGGTGACGAGCGGGGCCAACTCCTCGTCGGTGAGGTCGGCGATGAACTCGTCGATGCCGGCCGGCGCACCGTCCAGGAACTGCTTCCGCAGCACCGGCCCGGTCAGCCCGAACAGCGACTGGTACTGCTCGTTCGGCATCCGGTCGATCCAGTCGCGCAGTGCCGCACCGCCCGGCCGGGCGTATGCCTGCGCCAACCGGCGGCCGTACTTGACCTCCACGACGTGCCAACCGGCGGCCTCGAACTGCCCCCGCCACTGGTCGATCCGGATGCCGGGCACCACCCGGTCCAGCGACTGCCTGTTGAAGTCGACGAGCCACATCACGTTGCCCAGGCCGGTGGTGGCCGGGTCGGCGACCGCCTCCCAGATGTTCCCCTCGTCCAGCTCGGCGTCGCCGATCAACGCGACGAACCGGGAGTGCGGGCGGGCACCGAAGTGGGCGTCGACATAGCGGCGGGTCACCGCCGCGAACAACGGCGCCGCCGCCCCCAACCCGACCGAACCGGTGGAGAAGTCGACCTCGTCCGGGTCCTTGGTCCGCGACGGGTACGACTGCAGGCCGCCCCGCGCCCGCAGCGTCGGCAGGTAGGACCGGTCCAGGTTGCCCAGCAGGTACTGGATCGCGTGGAACACCGGGGAGGCGTGCGGCTTGACCGCCACCCGGTCCTCGGCGTCCAGGTGGGCGAACCAGAGCGCGGTCATCGCGGTGACCAGGGAGGCGCTGGACGCCTGGTGCCCACCGACCTTCACCCCGTCGCCGGTGTCCCGGTCGTGGTTGGCCGCGTCCACGATCCGGGTGGCGAGCCACAGCACCCGTTGCTGGATCTCGTCGAGGACGTCGAGGTCGTGCTCGTTCACGGTCACTCCATCCGGGCGTCGCCGTTGACGCCCTCGGGCGGGGGTGTGTCGCGCTGGTGTCAGCCCTGGACGCCGAGGCGCTCCAGGATCAGGTCACGGAGGGTCTTGGCGTCGGCCTGGCCACGGGTGGCCTTCATCACCGCGCCGACCAGCGCACCGGCGGCGGCGACCTTGCCGCTGCGGATCTTGTCGGCGATGCCCGGGTTGGCGGCGATCGCCTCGTCCACGGCGGCGGTGAGCGCGCCGGTGTCGGAGACCACCTCCAGGCCCCGGCTGGTCATGATCTCGGTAGGCGAACCCTCACCGTCGACCACACCCTCCAGCACCGTACGGGCCAGCTTGTCGTTGAGCTTGCCCGCGTCGACAAGCCCCTGGAGCTCGGCGACCTGCGCCGGGGTGGCCCCGATGTCGGCCAGCTCCACACCTGTCTCGTTGGCCCGGCGGGACAGCTCGCCCAGCCACCACTTGCGGGCCGCCGCCGGGGTGGTGCCGGCGGCCACGGTCGCCTCGATCAGCTCGACCGCGCCGGCGTTGAGCACCGACTGCATGTCGAGGTCGGACAGGCCCCACTGCTCCTGGAGCCGGCGACGGTGCAGCCGGGGCAGCTCCGGCAGGGCCGCCTTCAGCTCGGCCACCCAGGCGGTGTCCGGGGCGAGCGGCACCAGGTCCGGCTCCGGGAAGTACCTGTAGTCGGTGGCGGTCTCCTTGGACCGGCCCGGCGTGGTGTCCCCGGTGTCCTCGTGGAAGTGCCGGGTCTCCTGGGTGATCCGGCCCCCCGCGTCGAGCACCGACGCCTGCCGCAGGATCTCCGAACGGACCGCCCGCTCCACCGACCGCAACGAGTTGACGTTCTTGGTCTCGGTGCGGGTGCCCCACTCCTGACCGGGCAGGTTGAGGGAGGTGTTGACGTCGCAACGCAGCGACCCCTCCTCCATCCGTACGTCGGAGACACCCAACGAGCGCAGCACGTCCCGCAGCTCGGTGACGTACGCCTTCGCCACCTCGGGGGCGAGCGCACCGATGCCGGGGACCGGCTTCGTGACGATCTCCACCAGCGGAATGCCGGCCCGGTTGTAGTCGACAAGCGACTCGGTCGCGCCGTGGATCCGGCCGGTGGCCCCGCCGACGTGCAGCGTCTTGCCGGTGTCCTCCTCCAGGTGCACCCGCTCGATGCCGATCCGCACCAGCTCGCCGTCGACCTCGACGTCCAGGTAGCCGTCGGCGCACAGCGGCTCGTCGTACTGGCTGATCTGGAAGTCCTTCGGCATGTCCGGGTAGAAGTAGTTCTTCCGGGCGAACCGGCACCACTCGGCGATGGAGCAGTTCAGCGCCAGGCCGATCCGGATGGTCGCCTCGATGGCCGCCTTGTTGGCCACCGGCAACGAGCCGGGCAGGCCGAGGCAGACCGGGCAGACCCGGGTGTTGGGCTCGCCGCCGAAGTCGGTCGGGCAGCCGCAGAACATCTTGGTGTTCGTGCCCAGCTCGACGTGGGTCTCCAGGCCGATCACCGGCTCGTAACGCGCAACGACCTCGTCGTACGCGGGCAGTGTCGTGGTCATGAGACGCTCCAGGCGCGATCCGGACAGAACCCGTCCAGCCTAATGGGGTTGCCTAGCCGCCCCACCCCCGGGTTTCGATCCCCCTCGCCGTTGGTCAGGCTCGCCGGTAGCCCAGCCGCGTCAGCGCGTCCAGCGTGTCGGACCACCACTGCCGGTAGGCCGGAACATCATCGAGCCTGGCCAGGGAGACCAGTTCCCCCAGCTGGCCGAAGTGATCGGTGGTGGAACGACTGACCCGGCCCATGATGTCGTTGAGCACCTTCTTGGGGTCGGCGATGCGCTCCACGCGTCTCGGCTGCGCGGGCAGCCCCATCTCCGCATCCGTCCACCGGACGCCGAGCGCGGTGCGCAGCGCGTCGCCGTCGGTCAACAGCCAGGCCTCCGTCTCGCGGACCGGCACCACGGCGATCAGTTGCTCTGCGCGATCTCCCCACAGCTGCCGCAGCGGACGCAGCCACTCGGCGGCGACCCGGTCTGCGCTGGCACCCTGGTCGTGGTGGAAGAAGATGAGCGAGAAGCTGGCGGGATTCTGCTCGACGAGCCTGATCACATCCGCCGTCGAGCACGGACCCTTCCGGTCGCGCAGGGGCTGGACGTCGGCGACCTCGACCGCGTCCTCGAACTCCGATTGGCAGATCTCAGTAAGTGCCCTGGCCAGCAGCCTCGGCAGGAACTGGTCGTCGGTGACGCCCTCGGACACCAGCGCGGAGGTGAGGTACCGCATCAGGTGTCCAACTCCGCCATCACCTCGAACTCGGCGATCTCCCGCGGGCTCACCACGCTGCCGACGTCCAGCGCGTCCTCGATCGTCAGTTGCTGCGCACCGGCGATCGACCGCCAACGGCTGACCCGGCTACGCGCCGTGCCGCGCTGGACCCGGCTCACCACATCCATGAACACCGCATCGGAGCGCACGTGTGCCTGCGCGGGCTCCAGCGCCCGCAGAATCGCCGGCGAATGGCTGCTCAGCACCAACTGAGTCAACGCGGTGCCATCGTTGCCGGCTGCCAACGCCCTTTCGACCAGGGTCCTGAGGTATCTGACGAACTGCGCGAGGCGCTGCGGGAAGATGCCGTTCTCCGGCTCCTCGAAGCAGATGAGTCCCGCGCCGCGCGGATCGTAGAGCGCCGCCAACAGCGCGATCGCCCGGAGGGTGCCGTCCGAGGCCACCCGGGCCGAGAACGGTGCCTCCTCCCGCGTGATCACCTCCACCTGACGTTGCCGACGCGCGTCGTCCTCGGTCAACCGCACCCGGACAACGCCGGGAATGACGGCTGCCAGGTCGGCCGAGAGATCGTTCAGGGCACCCTCGGGTCGGTCCGGGCTGCCTGTCTCGTCCGCCAGCCTGCGGAGGGTGTTGGCAAGGTGTCCGCCGTTGGCGGACAGGCTGTCAGGATCGTCGTAGGAATCCGGGGCGCGCAGGGCACTCGGGTCGAGGTGCAGCAGCCGCCACGACTGCATCTCCCGCTTGAGCGCATAGAGCAGCGGAAAGTCGGTGGCGGTCGTCAGACTGGACAGCACCGTGGCAGTGGCCGCCGTGGCCGGGAGCTTCCGCTTCCGTCCCTGGTTGCCCTGCTGCCTGATGCTGAAGACCGGCCGCCCCTGGTCGTCCTGCTCGGTCTCCAACGGATCGGCACCCGTTCGATAGACCGCCAACCGCCGTCGCTGCTCCGCGGTGAACTTCTCCATCCAGGTGTCGCCCGCGCGCCGGATTCGCCGCACCGACTCACGGACGACGTACGGGCGCTGCGTCCCGCTGCTACCCGTCGATCGAAGTTCGATGGCCAGCTCGTAACGGAGCCGCGAGTGGTTGACCTCGGCGGTGTCACCGAAGGCGTCGGTGACCGAGCGGCCCAGCAACACCTCGACCGCGAACGACATCAGCTCCACCGACGTGCCGTCGGTGTGCTTGTGGAAAAGGTCCGCGACATCGCCCCGCATGTGCTGGGCGGCTTCCAGGACGGGATCACCGGCCAACCTGCTCAGGAACTGGATGGCGTCGAAGAGGTTCGACTTGCCCGCCGCGTTCCGTCCGATGATCACGAGAAAGGGCGGGATGTCCAACGAGAAGTCGCGGAACGACTTGAAACCGTCGATCTCGATTCGCGTCAGCATCCCGCCCGCCTCACAGTGCCGGTGGGGTGAACGTGCCGACCACGGACTCCAGCGCGGCGGCGACCCGGTACATCCGGTCGTCGGCCATCGTCGGGGCCATCACCTGCAGACCGACGGGCAGCCCCTCGGACAGGCCGCACGGCACCGAGATGCCCGGCCCGCCGTAGAGGTTCGTCGGGATGGTGAACAGGTCGGCCAGGTACATCTGGTACGGGTCGGCGGTGCGCGCCCCGATCGGGAACGCCACGAACGGCGTGGTGGGCGAGATCAGCGCGTCCACCTGCGTGAACGCCGTGGTGAAGTCCCTGGTGATCAGGGTACGCACCTTCTGTGCCTGGCCGTAGTAGGCGTCGTAGTAGCCCGAGGAGAGCGCGTACGTGCCGACCATGATCCGCCGCTTGACCTCGGGGCCGAAACCGGCCTCCCGGGTCAGCGACATGACCTCCTCCAGCGACCGGTTGCCGTCGTCGCCGACCCGCAGCCCGAACCGGACCCCGTCGAAGCGGGCCAGGTTGGAGGAGCACTCGCTCGGCGCGATCAGGTAGTACGCCGGCAGCGCGTACCGGAAGTGCGGGCAGGACACCTCGACGATCTCGGCGCCCAGCTTGGCCAGGGTGTCCACCGAATCGCGGAACGCGGCCATCACGCCCGGCTCCGCACCCTCACCGGTGAACTCCTTGACGATGCCGAGCTTCACCCCGGTCAGGTCACCTGTCGCACCCTGCCTCGCGGCGGCCACCACGTCCGGCACCGGCTGCGGGATGGAGGTGGAGTCGCGCGGGTCGTGCCCGCCGATGACCTGGTGCAGCAGGGCCGCGTCGAGCACGGTCCGGGCGCACGGGCCGGGGGTGTCCAGGGAGGAGGAGAACGCGACCAGGCCGTACCGGGAGGTGCCGCCGTAGGTGGGCTTCGCGCCCACGGTGCCGGTGACCGCGCCGGGCTGACGGATCGAGCCACCCGTGTCGGAGCCGATGGCCAGCGGCGCCTCGTACGCGGCCAGCGCGGCGGCGCTGCCCCCGCCCGAGCCGCCCGGGATCCGGTCGGTGTCCCACGGGTTGTGGGTCGGGCCGTACGCCGAGTACTCGGTGGAGGAGCCCATCGCGAACTCGTCCATGTTGGTCTTGCCGAGCATCACCGTGCCCGCCGCGCGCAGCCGCTGCACGATCGTCGCGTCGTACGGCGGGCGCCAGCCTTCCAGGATCTTCGAGCCGACGGTGGTCGGCACGCCCTTCGTGGTGAGCACGTCCTTCACCGCCACCGGCACCCCGGCCAGCGGACCCAGCTCCTCACCGGCGGCCCGGCGCTCGTCGACCGCGCGGGCGGCGGCCAGCGCCCCCTCGGTGTCGACGTGCAGAAACGCGTGCACCCGGTCGTCGACGGCGGCGATCCGGTCCAGGTGGGCCCGGGTCACCTCGACGGCGGAGGTCTCCCCGGCGGCCACCAGCCCGGCCAGGTCGGTCGCGGTCATTCTGGTCAGGTCGGTCATGCCGTCGCCTCGCTCCGCTCACCGGCGCTCCGGGCACCCGGCGCACTGTGCTCGATGATTCGCTTGCCCCGCCCGGTCACCGGATCACACCCGGCCGCACCGCGCCCGGTGTCAACCTCACACCCGGTCACGACGCCACGTCCTCGTCCAGGATCCGCGGTACGCGGAACCGCTGCTCGGCGACGTCGGGGGCGCCCGACAGCGCCTCCTGCGGGGTCAGTCCGGGCACCACCACGTCCTCGCGGAGCACGTTGGTCAGCGGCACCGAGTGGGAGGTCGGCGGGATGTCCGCCGCCGTCACCTCGCCGACCTGCGCGACCGACTGGAGGATCACGTCCAGCTGGCCGGCGAAGGTGTCCAGCTCCTCCTCGGTGACGGCGAGCCGCGACAGTCGCGCGAGGTGCGCGACCTCCTCGCGGGAGATGGCGGCCATCGGTGCCCCCTTCGTGACTGTGCTGCTGCGTCTGGGTGTGCCGGCCGCGCCGTCGACGGGAGGACGCGCGGTGACCGGAGCGAGTCTATTGTCCTGCGCGCACCCCGACGCCTCCGACTCCCCCTCCGCCCGTCACCCGGGCCGGCAGGCCACCCCCGTCGGTCAGCGGGCGTGCCGGCGGGGGATCTCGGCGTCCGGACTGGGGACCGGGCTCAGGGGGCGGTAGCGGGCCAGCCAGGCGGCCAGTTCGTCGGCGGGCATCGGACGGGCGTAGAACCAGCCCTGCGCGGCGTCACAGCCGGCCGCGTGCAGCAGCCGCCAGGTCCGTTCGTCCTCCACCCCCTCGGCCACCACCCGCAGGCCGAGCGCACCGGCCAGCTCGATCGTCGACCTGACGATCGCGGCGTCGTCGGCGTCGTCGGCCATCCCCAGCACGAACGACCTGTCGACCTTCACCTCGGACAGCGGCAGCCGGCGCAGGTGCTGCAACGACGAGTAACCGGTGCCGAAGTCGTCGAGCGAGATGGCCACCCCGAGCTGGTGCAGCCGGGTGATGGTGGCGAGCACCCGCCGGGGGTCGGCCATCAGGGCCCCCTCGGTGATCTCCAGTTGCAGCCGTTCCGGGCGTACCCCGCAACTGGTCAGCCGGTCGGCGATCCGGTCGACGATCTCCTCGGTGTGCAGGTCGCGGACGCTGACGTTGAGCGCCGCCCGCAGGGTGATCCCGGCCGCCGACCACTTCGCGAGCTGTGCCACCACGTCGTCGATCACCCGGTAGGTGAGCAGGCGCATCACGGCGCTCTGCTCGGCGACCCGGATCAGCTCCTCCGGGTCGACCATCCCCCGGCGCGGGTGCCGCCAGCGCAACAGCGCCTCCACCCCGACCACCTCCCCGGTGGCGATGGCGACCTGTGGTTGGTAGTACATGGTGATCTCGCCGGCCTCCGCTGCCTGGTCACCGGCCTCCGCTGCCTGGTCACCGGCCTTCGCCGGTCGGGCCTGCGGCGTGTCGTCCTGCCCGGTCGGAGCGGTTGTCCCGCTCCCGTCCGCTCCGGCCGAGGAGGAGGTGACAGGTACCGAGGTCATCGCCGGCGGCCGGCGCGACGGGGTTCCGCTGTGGCGGCGGACCGGGTCGGCGCCGGTGAGGATCCGGTTCAGCAACTCGTCGGGATGCGTCGGCGTCGGCCGGGGCCGTCGGCGGGGCAACCACCACCGGCCCGCAGCCGTGCCACCGGAGCGGGATTCCGGGTCGGTGCCCTGGCCCGGGTCGCCGGGCGGGGTGTGCTCGCCTCCGGGGCCGGCGGCCAGCCGGGGCGGCAGTGCCGCGCCGTCGCCGCCCCGCACGAGCTGCCCGGCCGCCGGTCTCGCCTCCAGTACCCGCCGCAGGTCGGCCAGGAGCCCCAACCGCTCGGCCGAGTGGTGGTCGGACTCGGCGGCGTACACGGCCACGGTGTCGTTGCGGTGCTTCGCGTCGTACATGGCGACGTCGGCATGGCGCATCAGGGTGGCGTAGTCCTCGCCGTGCTCGGGGAAGAGCGCGATGCCGATCGAGCCGCCCACGTCCAGCGGCAGGCCGTCCAGCGACACCGGTTCGGTCAGCGCGGCGACCACCCGGGCGGCCAACTCCCGGGCCTCGTCCACGCCGTCGAGCCCACCGGCCACGATGGCGAACTCGTCGCCGCCGAGCCGGGCCAGCAGGTCCCGGTCGTCGACCACCTGGTCGAGGCGGGCGCCCACCTCGACCAGCAACCGGTCGCCGACCGCGTGGCCGAGCGCGTCGTTGACGTTCTTGAACCGGTCCAGGTCGATCAGCAGGAGCGCCACCTGCGCGCCGGGTTCGCCCCTGGCGACCCGCTCGGCGTGCCGGTGCACCTGCTCGGCCACCTCGGCGAGCAGTGCCTTGCGATTGGGCAGACCGGTGAGCGGGTCGAGGGCGGCGAGTTGCTCCTGCTCGTCGGAGAGGTGGGCCATCCGGTAGACCGCGAACAACGGCAACAGCACCAGCGGGATCAGTGCGGCGGTGGCCCGTGCGGCGGTGACCAGGACCGGGGCGAGCAGCAGCAGCGAACCGGTGGAGAGCAGTTCGAACGGCAACCCCTGCCGGACCGCCGGCCACCACCGGCCGCCGAAGCGCAGCCGCAGCGCGGTGCTGACCAGACCGTAGTTGACCACGAACCAGGTGACCGTGGCGCCGCCGACGGCGAGGACGTCGGTCCAGCCCAACCGGCCGCCGTCGAACAGGCCGCCCGGTCCGAGCCGGAGCACCAGGTACGCGGCGGCGAGCGCGCAGGTGTACTGGGCCGCGTTGAAGGTGGTCCGCCAGGGAGCGTGCCCCAGCCGTACGCCGGAGACGGCGACCGCGACGGCCTGCACGAGCACCGCCGGACCGAGACCCCAGCCGAGCAGGATGGCGAAGGTGAAGCAGGTGGAGGGGAAGACCGCAGCGGTCTGCCGACGTGCCGAGGGCACGAAGGGGCGGGCGTCGCAGCCGACCGCGAGGACCGCCATCGTCCAGAACGCCGCCGGCAACAGGCCCGGTCGCTCGGCGAGGTCGGCAAGCGGCAGGACGGACACCACGACGGCCAGCCCGATCACCCCGGCGACGAGACCCAGGAACGGCGTCTCCCGCTCGGCCGGAAGGCGGTTGCGGGGGTCGGCGGTCTCCATCACACCTCCCGGGCACGCCCTTCAGGGTGTACGCCGGTCGTACACCTGCCCCCATGAAACGCCCTGGTGGCCGATGGACCCGCACGACAGCCACGAATCGGTCGTAGTCGTGACTAAGTTGATATACGACCCCAAGATTCACCTATGGGTGGAGCAGGGCGGGCGGCGCTCGCACCGGGCCCGCTGCCGCAGGGCCGGGCTGCGCGCCCAGCGGTCATCGCGGTGAGTCGAACGGTCGTCCGATGCCCCGAGCCGGAAGTCAGCTCTCCTCGACCCGGGCCACCTCCCGGGCCGCCTCCGGGCCGGCGTCGAGCAGCACCCGGAAGCCGTCCTCGTCGAGCACCGGCACCTTGAGCCCGGCCGCCTTGTCCGCCTTGGAGCCGGGGTTGTCGCCCACCACCACGAAGCCGGTCTTCTTGGAGACCGAGCCGGTGACCTTCCCGCCCCGGCTCTGGATCGCCTCGGCCGCCTGGTCCCGGCTGAACCCGGCCAGCGTGCCGGTCACCACCACGGTGATCCCCTCCAGCGGGCGCGGCCCCTCGTCGACCGCCTCCTCGGCCATCCGGACGCCGGCCTCGGCCCACTTGCGGACCACGTCGCGGTGCCAGTCGACGGCGAACCACTCCTTGATGCTGGCGGCGATGGTCGGGCCGACGCCGTCCACCGAGGACAGCTCCTCCTCGGCGGCCGCCTCGATCGCCTCGACCGAGCGGAAGTGCCGGGCCAGGGCCTGCGCGGCGGTGGGACCGACGTGCCGGATGGAGAGCGCCACCAGCACCCGCCACAGGTCGCGTTCCCGGGCCACGGCGAGGTTGTCGAGCAGTTTGGTGGCGTTGGTGCCGAGGCTGCCGTCCTTGTTGACGAAGAACGGGGAGCGGGCGAGCCGCTCGGTGTCGAGGGAGAACAGGTCGCCCTCGTCGGTGATGATCTCGGCGTCCAGCAGCGCGGCGGCCCCCTTGTAGCCGAGCACCTCGATGTCGAACCCGCCGCGCCCGGCGAGGTGGAAGACCCGCTCCCGCAGCTGCGCCGGGCAGCTACGGGAGTTGGGGCAGCGGATGTCGATGTCGCTCTCCTTGGCCGGGGCGAGCGGGGTGCCACAGGACGGGCAGGTGGTGGGCATCACGAACGGCCGGGCATCGGCGGGACGCAGCTCGACCACCGGGCCGAGCACCTCGGGGATCACGTCGCCGGCCTTGCGCAGCACCACCGTGTCGCCGATCAGTACGCCCTTGCGCTCGACCTCGCGGGCGTTGTGCAGGGTGGCCTGGGCGACCGTCGAGCCGGCCACGTGCACCGGCTCCAGCACCGCGTACGGGGTGATCCGGCCCGTCCGCCCGACGCCGACCTCGATGTCGAGCAGCCTGGTGTTGACCTCCTCCGGCGGATATTTGAAGGCGATCGCCCAACGGGGTGCCCGGCTGGTCGAGCCGAGCCGACCCTGGATGGGGACCGGGTCGACCTTCACCACCACCCCGTCGATCTCGTGCTCGACGTCGTGCCGGTGCTCGGCGTAGTGGGCGATGTATTCCGCCACCCCGGCCAGGTCGGGCACCACCCGCCAGCGGTCACTGGTCGGCAGCCCCCATGCCCTCAGCGCCGCGTACGACTCGGACTGGGTCGCCGGCCGGAAGCCGGTGCGGGCACCGGTGCCGTGCACCACCAGCCGCAGCGGCCGGGACGCGGTGATCCGGGGGTCCTTCTGACGCAGGCTGCCGGCGGCGGCGTTACGCGGGTTGGCGAACGGGGCCCTACCCTGCTCGACCAGGGTGGCGTTGAGGTCGGCGAAGCCGGCCACCGGGAAGTAGATCTCGCCGCGTACCTCAAGCAGCTCCGGGAGGTCGGGGAACTCGTCGGACGGGGTGAGCCGGGCCGGCACGCTGCGGATGCTGCGGACGTTGGCGGTGACGTCCTCGCCGGTGCGCCCGTCGCCCCGGGTGGCGGCCCGGACCAGCCGCCCCTTCTCGTAGGTCAGGTTGATGGCCAGGCCGTCGACCTTGAGCTCGCACAGGTAGGGCACCGGGCCACCGGCGTCCCGCTCGACCCGCTCGGCCCAGGCGGCCAACTCCTCGTCGGCGAACGCGTTGTCAAGCGAGAGCATCCGCTCGGCGTGGGTGACGGGGGTGAAGTCGGTGGAGAACGTGCCGCCGACCCGCTGCGTCGGCGAGTCGGGGGTGCGCAGGGCCGGGTACTCCGCCTCCAACGCCTCCAGCTCGCGCAACTGCCTGTCGAACTCGGCGTCGGGAACCGTCGGCGCGTCGAGGACGTAGTAGCGGTACTGGTGCTCGGTCAGCTCCTGGCTCAGCGTGGCGTGCCGCTCCCGCGCCCCGGGGGTCGGCTCACCACCGGCCGCCTCCTCCTGCGCCGCACTGACCTGCTGGGGGATCTCTTCTTCCGACACCCTGCCGCCTCCGGACATCGTGCGAACCTCCCCGTGATCACGCTACTGGAGCACCGTAACCGGCCGGTGGGACAATCCGTGCCTCCCACCGCGCCCGACGGGCGCGCGACGCCCGGCCGTGCGACGATCGCCGCACCTCGGCGGCACGGTGGCCGCCCGGATGGAGGCGGGGTACCGATGCCGGAGTGGGTGTGGTGGGGGCTGCTGATCGTCCTGGCGGTCGCCGCCGGCTGGGCCTGGAACGAATGGCGTCGACGCGGTGGCCGACCGTCGAGCGGCGGCGGGCGCACCCGGCCGGAGCGGGGCACCCCACCCCGGGACCGGGCCCGGCCGACCGCACCACCCCGCCCCCGCACCCCCGCCGGTACGCCCCGGCCGGGTGACATCTGGTGGGCGGACGTGCCGTTCCACGACGGCACCGGCTCGAAGGTCCGGCCCTGCCTGGTGTTACGCGCCGACGACCGGGGCGGCGAGGTGCTCAAGATCACCAGCCAGGACAAGAGCGACCGGGACGACCACGTGCCGATCCCGACCCGGCACTGGGATCCGGACGCCGCGCACGACAGTTGGCTCGACCTGGCCGAGCCGCTGCACATCCCGGCCGACGCGTTCTCCCGCCGGGCCGGCGGCTGCGACCCGACCCTGTGGCGTCAGGTCCAGCGACTGCACGGACGACGCAGCCCCGCCTGACCCGCTCTGGGCCGGGTGCGTCAGTCCCAGGCCTTGCCGAGGGTGGCGAGCTGGTCGGCGTACTCGATGCGGGTGGACCACCCGGTCGGCCAGCCGGGCAGCCCGTGTGCGGCACCGAGGAACGCGCCGGCCAGGGCGGCGATCGAGTCCGAGTCGCCCGCGGTGGTCGCCCCCCGGCCGATCGCGGCGACCGGGTCGTCGGGGTGCCCCAGGACGCAGAGCAGCGCGGTGGACAACGCCTCCTCGGCGATCCAGCCCTCACCGGTGTACCGGCACGGGTCACCGCCGTCGTCGGGCCGACGCAGCGCGGCGTCGAGCCGGTCCAGCGTCGCCAGGCACTCGTCCCAGCCACCGGCGATGAACTCCGCCGGGGAGTCCGCGCCGGAACGCTGCCACAGGTCGCCGAGCCAGTCGTCCCGGTACGTCCGCCGCTCGCCCCGGGCCCGGTCCGCCAGCAGGCCGGGCAGTTCCGCCGGGGCCGCGCCGTCGCGCAGCAACCGCACCGCGTACGCGGTCAGCTCGCTGGCGGCCAGCCCGGTCGGATGACCGTGGGTGAGGCCGGCCTGGAGCTGGGACAGCCCGGCGAGGGTGTCCAGGTCGACGTCGAGCAGCCCGACCGGGGTGACCCGCATGTTGGCACCGCACCCCTTGGAGTCGATCACCGTCGCCTGCTGCCAGGCCAACCCGCGACCCAGCTCGCCGCACGCCCGCAGGCAGGTCATTCCCGGGGCCCGGTTGTTGTCCGGGCTGGCGGCCCACTCCAGGAAGCGCCGCCGGAGCAGCGGTTCGACCGCCTCCGGGGTGTGCGTGGGCGCATCGTGCAGCGCCCACGCCACCGCGAGCGCCATCTGGGTGTCGTCGGTGACCAGCACCGGATCGCCGACCAGCTCCCGCGGCCCACCCGGGCCGTACCGGCGGTGGATCTCCGGGACGGAGAGGAACTCGGTCGGCTTGCCCAGCGCATCGCCGTAGGCGAGCCCGAACAGCGAACCGGAGGCGCGGCGGAGCGAGGAGTCGATCACGACCCGATCATGCCCCGCCCCCGCCACCCCGGCACGCCGGACGCCACCGGGCCGGACGCCACCGGGCCGGACAGCGGCGCGGCGACACGCGTCGCGCCACACCTCCCCACCCCGGAGGCCGAGAGCGGCCCGGCCGGCGACAGTAGCGCCGGTCGACGCCCGCCCGGTAGCGGGAGCGTCAGTCCCAGCAGAGGTAGCGGGAGCGTCAGTCCCAGCAGAGGCAGAACGGGTGGCCCACCGGGTCGGCGTACACCCGGAAGCCCTCCCCCTCACCGGGGAGCCGACGGGCCCCCAGGGCGAGCGCCGCCTTCTCGGCCACCTCGATGTCGTCGACCGTTACGTCGAGGTGGAACTGCTGCGGACGGGCCGGATCGGGCCAGGCCGGGGGAAGCAGGTCGGGTGCCTGCTGGAAGGCGAGCCGGGGCTGGTGCCCGACCGGACCGCCGAGCACCACCCACTCGTTGCCCTCGGAATCCCCCTCGGCCAGGGGCAGGCCGAGCAGTTCGGCATAGAAGCCGGCCAGGGCGCGTGGATCGGGACAGTCGATGGCGACGGAACGCAGTTTTCCAATCATGCCCGTCATCCTGCCCACCGGGTACGACGGGAAACTCACTCCTCGTACAGCCGTCGACCGGCCTCCCGACAGGCGGTGAGCACCTCCCGGGCGTACTCCGGGGTCGCCCCGGCCATCCCGCACGCCGGGGTGACCACCACCTGTTCGGCGAGTTGGCGGCGCGGAAAACCGAGGCGGTCCCAGAGTCCGCGTACCCGATCGGCGAGCTGGGCCGAGGTCGGCGCCCGGCCGGCCGACGGCGGCTGCGTCGGTGCCACCCCGGCCAGCAGGCCGAGACCGGCGTCGATCGCCTCACCCAGTGGGTCCAGGTCGGTGACCAGGGCGAGATCCAGCGACACCCCGACCGCCCCGGCGGTGCGGATCAGCTCCAGCGGCACGTCCGACGCACAGCAGTGCACCACGGTCGGCACCCCGGCCGCCGTGATCACCTCGCCGAGCAGGGTACGGGCGACAGCGGTGTCCACCGGCCGGTAGGTGCCCAGACCGCTCTCGGTGCGGATCCGGCCGGCCAGCGTCGCCGGCAGCGACGGCTCGTCGAGCTGGAGCAGCACCGATGCCCGGGGCAGCCGGCGGGCCACCGCCGCCACGTGCAACCGCAGCCCCTCGGCCAGGGACGCGGTCAGCTCCCGTACCGCGCCCGGGTCGC
This sequence comes from Micromonospora sp. DSM 43699, assembly GCF_055517075.1. Taxonomy (NCBI): domain Bacteria; kingdom Bacillati; phylum Actinomycetota; class Actinomycetes; order Micromonosporales; family Micromonosporaceae; genus Micromonospora; species Micromonospora sp. DSM 43699. The sequence continues at coordinate 1,598 of NZ_JBTMMT010000037.1, read as the reverse complement.
GCAGCAGCCGACCGCCGATCGGCAGCTCCACCGCCGAGGCCATGGTGAACGGCCCCGTCGCCTGCACCTTCACCGGCCCGGCGTACGCCTCGGCCTGTTCGGCGAGCTGGTCGAGGTCACGTTCGAGCAGGTCACGGGCGCGACGCAGGTCCCGGCCGGGGCGGGGGGCGATCCGCCAACGGGCGGCGTACAGCTCGACCGGCAACTCCACGAGCAGCCCTCCGGTGCGCCCGATCATGTCCGCGCCCGGACCCCGGGCGGGCAGCTCGGGCAGGTGGGGCAGGGCGGGCAGTTCACCGAGGACGATCCGTTGCGCCTCGGCGATGTCGGTGCCGGGCAGCGAACCGATGCCGGTCGCCGCGCCCGCCGGCCAGGGCCAGAGCTGGTGTTGGGTCACGGCCGAAGGGTAACCGGCCCCGGCGACTCAGCCGGTGATGGTGATGGTGGCGGTAGCGGAACCGAGCAACACGCCGACTCAGCCGGTGATGGTGGCGGAGCCGAGCACCACGTCCCCGGCCGGGTCCGGCCGGTACGCCACGACGGCCTGCCCGGCGGCCACCCCGCGGACGGGTCGGCGCAGCTCGGCGGTGAGCGTGTCGCCGTCCACCGTCACGGTGGCCGGTACGACGTCCCCGTGCGCCCGCAACTGCACCTCGCACTCGATCGGCCCGGTCGGCCAATCGCCACCGGTCCAGACCGGACGGGTGGCGCGGACCAGGGAGACCTCCAGCGCCTCGGCGGGGCCGACGGTGACCGTGTTGGTCTTCGGGGTGATGGACAGCACGTAACGCGGTCGCCCGTCCGGGGCCGGCCGGTCCAGGTGCAGGCCCCGCCGCTGCCCCACCGTGTAGGCGTACGCGCCGGTGTGACTGCCGACCACCGCACCGGTCAGCGCGTCGACCACCTCGCCGGGTGCCTCGCCGAGCCGCCCGGCCAGGAAGCCCCGGGTGTCGCCGTCGGCGATGAAGCAGATGTCGTGCGAGTCGGGCTTCTCGGCCACCGCCAGGTCACGGCGGGCCGCCTCGGCACGCACCTCCGCCTTGGTGGCGTCGCCGAGCGGGAACACCGACCGGTCGAGCTGCGCGCGGGTCAGCACCGCCAGCACGTACGACTGGTCCTTGGCGAGGTCGACGCTGCGGCGCAGCAGACCGTCGGGGCCGAGCCGGGCGTGGTGACCGGTGACCACGGCGTCGAAGCCCAGGGCCACGGCCCGGTCCAGCACCGCCGCGAACTTGATCTTCTCGTTGCACCGCAGACACGGATTCGGGGTACGGCCGGCCGCGTACTCGGCGACGAAGTCGTCCACCACGTCGGCGTGGAACCGCTCGGCCATGTCCCACACGTAGAAGGGAATGCCGATCACGTCGGCGGCCCGCCGCGCGTCCCGGGAGTCCTCCAGCGTGCAGCACCCCCGCGCTCCGGTCCGGAAGGTCTGCGGATTCCGGGACAGCGCCAGGTGCACCCCGGTCACGTCGTGTCCGGCCGCCACCGCCCGCGCCGCCGCGACGGCGGAGTCCACCCCGCCCGACATCGCCGCCAGAACCTTCACCCCACGCTCCCTTCCCCCGACGAGCGTACCCACCCCACCCCACCCGCCC
>NZ_JBTMMT010000036.1:0-63266 GCF_055517075.1 Micromonospora sp. DSM 43699 | reverse complement strand
CGGTAACGGGTTCAGTTGACCGGTACTAATAGGCCGAGGACTTGACTACGAAGCTGCTACGCGTCCACTGTGCAACTCTGAACAAGCAAACACCCCGACTGGTCACACGACCAGCCCGCGCGTGTGTGTTGATATGTTCATAGAGTTACGGCGGTCATGGCGGAGGGGAAACGCCCGGTCACATTCCGAACCCGGAAGCTAAGCCCTCCAGCGCCGATGGTACTGCACTCGGGAGAGTGTGGGAGAGTAGGACACCGCCGGACAACCATTACGAGTAGGCCCACCCCGTACGGGGTGGGCCTACTCGCATATTACCCGTGCCGTTGCCACCCCCGGTGGGTGAGCGGGAAGAAGGGTCTCAGTTCCGGGTCTGGACGCCGTCGCGGAGTTGACGGAAGAGGCCAGCCGACTCGTCGACGGAACGGTTGGCGAACATACCCATCGCCACACTGCCGTGATCGGCCCACCCGCAGACCGCGAAGTCGCCACCGTCGCCACTGGTCCGGCCGCACTTCATCACGCCGCCGTACCTTCCGGCGGGCACCTCACGCAGGTCGGTCACCCGACCGGTCTCGTCGGCCATCAGACCGAAGAGGCTGTCCAGGTCACGTTCCGGCTGCCAGAGCAGGGTGGTGCCGCCGAAGAACAGCACCGCCCGCTTCTCGTCGGCCGGGTCGCGGTAGACCGTACCGATGCTGCGGTCCAGCTCGATGTCGGCGGCGAAGCCGCTGCGCAGGTAGTCGGCGGTGCTGCGGGCCCGGTCCGAGTCGTCACGGGTGAGACCGGCCACCTGCTCCGGTGTGCCGAGCCGGACGTCCTTCTCCTGGGCGATACGCCAGCCGGCGGTGCCGAGTGCCCCGGCGCCGGCCAGGCCGACGACGAGGGCGACCGTCAGCACGATCCGGCGGCGTCGGGACACCGGGGCCCCGGTCTGCGGACCGTGCTGCGGGTCGTGGTTGCTCAACCGGATGGGTTCGTCGGTCAGTTCGACCGGCTCCGGCCCCTCGATGAGCTGACGCTCGGTGAGATGTGCGTCGGACATGTTCGCCACCGTACGCGAATGACAGGTGGCGCACGTCAGGTCCGCGGAAGCGCTCCGTAGACTTTCGCAGGTGACCGAGAGACTCGATGCCCGACGCCCCGACGCCCCGACCCTAGCCGGCCAGTACCAGCCCGGCGAGGTAGAGCAGCGACGGTACGAGCAGTGGGTAGCCGCCGGCCACTTCCGGGCGTCGGCACAGAGCGACAAGCCGCCCTTCACCATCGTCATCCCCCCGCCGAACGTCACAGGCGTGCTGCACATGGGCCATGCCCTGGACCACACCGTCCAGGACGCCCTGGTGCGCCGCAAGCGGATGCAGGGGTACGAGGCTCTCTGGCTGCCCGGGATGGACCACGCCGGCATCGCCACCCAGAACGTGGTGGAGCGGCAACTCGCCGGTCAGGGGCTGTCCCGGCACGATCTCGGCCGGGAGAAGTTCGTCGAGCGGGTCTGGCAGTGGAAGGCCGAGTCCGGTGGCGCGATCCTCGGCCAGATGCGCCGGCTCGGCGACTCGGTCGACTGGGACCGCGAGCGCTTCACCATGGACGAGGGCCTGTCCCGGGCCGTGCAGACCATGTTCAAGAAGCTCTACGACGACGGGTTGATCTACCGGGCCAACCGGATCATCAACTGGTGTCCGCGCTGCCTGACCGCGCTGTCCGACATCGAGGTGGAGCACACCGACGACGAGGGCGAGCTGGTCTCGATCCGGTACAGCGACGACGTGGTGGTCGCCACCACCCGGGCCGAGACGATGCTGGGCGACACCGCCGTGGCCGTGCACCCCGACGACGAGCGGTACCGGCACCTGATCGGCACCGAGGTCGAGGTGCCGCTGACCGGCCGGCGCATCCCGATCGTCGCCGACGAGCACGTCGACCCGACGTTCGGCACCGGCATGGTCAAGGTGACCCCGGCGCACGACCCGAACGACTTCGAGATCGGCCAGCGGCACGACCTGCCCGCCCTGACGATCATGGACGAGCGGGGCGTCGTCACCGCGCCCGGCCCGTTCCAGGGCCTGGACCGGTACGAGGCCCGCCCGGCGATCGTCGCCGCGCTGCGCGAGCAGGGCCGGATCGTGGCCGAGAAGCGGCCGTACCTGCACGCGGTGGGGCACTGCTCGCGGTGCGGCACCACTGTCGAGCCCCGGCTGTCGTTGCAGTGGTTCGTCGACACCACCCCGCTGGCCAAGGCGGCCGGCGACGCGGTGCGTGACGGCCGGGTGAAGATCGAGCCGGCCGAGCTGGCCAAGCGCTACTTCGCCTGGGTCGACAACATGCACGACTGGTGCATCTCCCGGCAGCTCTGGTGGGGCCACCGGATCCCGGTCTGGTACGGCCCGGCGGGCGAGATCGTCTGCGTCGGCCCGGACGAGACGCCGCCCACCGGCGAGGGCTGGCGGCAGGACGAGGACGTCCTGGACACCTGGTTCTCCAGCGGCCTGTGGCCGTTCTCCACCCTCGGCTGGCCGGAGCAGACCCCGGACCTGGCGAAGTTCTACCCGACCAGCGTGCTGGTCACCGGCTACGACATCCTCTTCTTCTGGGTCGCCCGGATGATGATGTTCGGCCTGTACGCGATGGACGGCCGGCAGCCGTTCGACACGGTCGCCCTGCACGGCATGGTCCGCGACCAGCACGGCAAGAAGATGTCGAAATCGTTCGGCAACGTGGTCGACCCGCTGGACTGGGTCGACAGGTACGGCGCCGACGCCACCCGGTTCACCCTGGCCCGGGGCGCGAACCCGGGCGGGGACGTCCCGGTCAGCGAGGACTGGTGCCAGGGCTCCCGCAACTTCTGCAACAAGCTCTGGAACGCCACCCGGTTCGCCCTGCTCAACGGCGCGCACACCACCGGCCCGCTGCCGGCCGCCGACCAGCTCTCCACCGTCGACCGGTGGATCCTGTCCCGGCTCGCGCACGTCACCGCCGAGGTCGACGAGCAGTTCGAGGCGTACGAGTTCGCGAAGGTGTGTGATCTGCTCTACCACTTCGCCTGGGACGACGTCTGCGACTGGTACGTGGAGCTGGCCAAGCCGGTGCTCGCCGAGGGTGGGCCGGCCGCCGACGCCACCCGCCGGGTCCTCGGGTACGTGCTGGACCAGTTGCTGCGGCTGCTGCACCCGGTGATCCCGTTCGTCACCGAGGAGCTGTGGACCGCGCTCACCGGCGGCGGGACGGTCGTGACGGCGGCCTGGCCGGTCGCCGACCGTACGCTTGTGGACGACGCCGCGGAGCGTGAGGTCGGCACCGTCCAGGGGGTGGTGACCGAGATCCGGCGGTTCCGCTCCGACCAGGGGCTGCGGCCGACCCAGCGGGTGGCCGCCCGGCTGGACGGGCTCGCCGGGGCGGGGATCTCGGCGCACGAGCCGCTTGTCCGATCCCTGGTCCGACTGGACGCCCCGGCCGACGACTTCCAGGCCAGCGCCACCCTCGCCATGCCCGGTGAGGTAAGCGTGGCGCTCGACACCCGGGGGTCGATCGACGTGGCCGCCGAGCGGGCCCGGCTCACCAAGGACCGGGCGACCGCCGAGAAGGAGGTCGCGCAGGCCCGCGCGAAGCTCGACAACCCGGCGTTCGTCGGGAAGGCGCCCGAGCCGGTGGTCGCCAAGATCCGTGACCGGCTGGCGGTGGCCGAGGCCGACCTGATCCGCATCGACGCCGCTCTGGAGGCGCTTCCCTCGTGACCGACCGTACCGACCAGACCAGCCGGCCCGGGGCCGGGCGGGGCGAGTTCGCCGCCGTCGACGCCGAGCTGGCCGCACGCGGGTTCACCCGGATGCACTTCGAGCTGGACCGCATCGAGATGCTGCTCGACCTGCTGGGCAGCCCGCAGCGGGCGTACCCGTCGATCCATCTCACCGGGACCAACGGCAAGACGTCCACGGCCCGAATGATCGACTCGCTGCTGCGGGCCTTCGGCCTGCACACCGGCCGCTACACCAGCCCACACCTGGAGACCGTCCGGGAGCGGATCAGCCTGGACGGGGAACCGGTCGGCGAGGAACGCTTCGTCGCCACGTACCGCGAGGTGAAGCCGCTGGCCGACCTGGTCGACCAGCGGTCCGCCGAGCCGCTCACCTACTTCGACCTGACCACGGCGCTGGCCTTCGCCACGTTCGCCGACGCGCCTGTCGACGTGGCCGTGGTGGAGGTGGGGCTGGGCGGTGCCGAGGACGCCACCAACGTGCTCCAGGCCGGGGTGGCGGTGCTCACCCCGATCGGGTTGGACCACACCGAGTGGCTCGGCGACACCCTGGAGGACATCGCCCTGCACAAGGCCGGCATCATCCACCCCGGCGCGACGGTGATCGCCGCCGCGCAGGAGGAGGAGGCGGCCCGGCCGATCCTGGAGCGGTGCGCCGAGGTCGGCGCCACCGTCGCCCGGGAGGGCGCGGAGTTCGGGGTGCTGCGCCGGGCGGTCGCCGTCGGCGGCCAGGTGCTGACCATCCAGGGCCTCGGCGGCGTGTACGAGGAGGTGTTCGTGCCGCTGCACGGCGCGCACCAGGCGCAGAACGCGGCGGTGGCGCTGGCCGCCGTCGAGGCGTTCCTCGGGGCCGGGGCGAAGCGGCAGCTCGACATCGACGCCGTGCGGGAGGGCTTCGCCTCGACCAGTTCCCCGGGGCGGCTGGAGAAGGTCCGCAACGCCCCGACGGTGCTGCTGGACGGGGCGCACAACCCGCACGGGATGGCCGCCACGGTCACCGCGCTCCAGGAGGAGTTCGCGTTCAGCAAGCTGGTCGGGGTGCTCGCCGTGCTCGGCGACAAGGACGCCGCCGGTCTGCTGGAGCTGCTGGAGCCGGTGCTCGACTCGCTGGTCGTCACCCGCGCCAGCTCGCCCCGGGCGATGCCCGTCGACGAGCTGGCCGAGCTGGCCCGGGAGGTCTTCGGACCGGACCGGGTCCAGGTCGCCGCCGACATGCCGGACGCCATCGAGGCGGCCGTCGCCGAGGCCGAGTACGACGTCCCGGGGGAGTTGTCCGGGGTGGGGGTGCTGGTCACCGGGTCGGTGGTGACGGTGGCCGACGCCCGACGGCTGCTGAAGCGATGACCGGGCCGGTCCCGGACCGCCCGGACCCGGCCACCCGGGGTTCCGGGCTGCGCAACCCCGAGGCGGCCGTCCGGGGCCTCGGTGCCGGGACGCTCGGGTTGGAGGCGCTGGTCCTGCTGCTCGCCATCCAGCCGATCCGGGTGGTCGGTGGGCACTTCGGCGGAGCGGCGATCGCGGCCACCGTGACGCTGGCCGTGGCGGCGGTGGTGCTGGCCGGCCTGATGCGCCGCCGGTGGGCCTGGTCGGCGGGCACCGTGCTCCAGGGGCTGCTGCTGCTCGCCGGCCTGCTGCACTGGTCGCTGTTCGGGCTCGGGGTCATCTTCGCCCTGGTGTGGGCGTACGCGCTGCACGTGCGGCGGGTCATCCTCGGCTGAGCGGGGTCAGGCGTCGGCGCGTTCCCGCCACTGGGTAAGTGCGATGCCGTGCCCGTCCGGGTCACGGAAGGCGGCGGCCCACACCTCCACCCTGGTGCCCCGGTTGACCACCCGGGGCGCGTAGGTGAACCGAAGGCCGGTGTCCTTGAGCCGCCGGTAGGCCGCCTCGATGTCGTCCACCTCCAGGTTGACGTGGACCAGCCGGCGGCTCATCGGGGCCGCCCCGGTCACCTCGCGCAGCACCAGCCGGGTCGCCCCGGAGGCGAGCACCGCGTTGCCGGTGCCCCTGTCGAACTCCTCGAAGCCGAGCTTGTCACGGTAGAACTCCAGGGACCGGGACAGGTCGGTGACCAGCAGGGTCAGCCCGACGCCGCTGATCGGGGCGGCCAGGTCGTCCTGGTCCTCCGGCGCGGTGGTCGGGTCGTACCCGAAGATCGCCTCGTCCAGCTCCGGGTCGAGCCGGCCCTCGGTGGTGGGGGGAGCGTCCAGCGGGACGTCGACCGGGTCGAGGATCGGCTCGTCGAACCGTTCCTCGGCGGGTGGGCGGGGGGTGGGCGCGGCGGTGACCGTGGCCCGACGGGGCAGTCCACCGGCGGTCGGCTGCTCGACCACGGTGCCCTCCAGCACCACCGGGCGGCCGGGCCGCTGGTGTACCACAAGCGGCTTCCGCTCGTCGGTCAGCACCTCGACGTCGTCGCGCAGTGGCTCGGCCCGTGCCGGCTCGGGATGGGGCGACTCCGGCCGCCGGGGGTCGTCGGGCAGCGGGTCGGTGGGCGGCGGATCGCGCAGCTCGTCCCGGAACTCGTCCCGGAACTCGTCGCGGAACTCGTCGTCGGCCGTCCGGCCCGCCCACGGCGGGGCCTCCTGCTGGATCAGCAGGTCGTCGAGGGGCTCGGCCCCACCGTACTCGGGTGGCAGGTCGGCCATGCTCGTGGCGGACTCGGTGTGGGTCGGCACCTCGTCCCAGAGGACCCGGACGTGCCGCTGGTCGTCCAGGGCCACCCGGATCGGCAGGGTCTGCCCCAGCGACGGCCACTTCGCCACCGGCACCCGGGGCTCGATGATCTTCTTGGACCGGGGCGGCAGACCCGGCGCGTCGATCACCAGTTGCAGCTCGCAGCGGCCGAAGGCGTACTGGGTGGGTGGCTCGGAGGCGCTGTGCACGTGGCCGACGCCGACCACCCAGGTGCGCCCGCCGCCGCGCACGGTGGCCAGGGCGATGGCGAGCACCACCAGGGCCACGCCCAGCGCGACGATGGCCCAGCTGGTCATGCCCAGCCCGAACAGGACGACGAAGGTGGCCACGGTGCCGAGCACCGCGGCGATCAGCTTGCGTACCGGCGCGATGGTGCGGTTCCCGCCATTCGCCACAGTGGACCTCCCAGGGGTCAGAGCCAGGCTAGGCCGGACGGCGACCGAGGGAAAGAGCAGCCGCCGCGCCGGTGCCGGTACCGGGTCGCTAGGCTGACCGTACCCAGCCGAACCGCCTTGTGCGCACAGGAGGAACCCAGCGTGTCCAGCAGCAGCCCGGATGAGCGCACTCTCGTACTGATCAAGCCGGACGCGGTGCGCCGTGGCCTGGTCGGCGAGATCATCTCCCGCTTCGAGCGCAAGGGCCTGCGGATCGACGCGCTGGAGACCCGGACGCTGGACGGCGGGTTCGCCGACCAGCACTACGCCGAGCACGTGGACAAGCCGTTCTACCCGCCGCTGAAGACGTTCATGACGAGCGGGCCGCTGGTGTCGCTGGTGCTCTCCGGCGACCAGGTGATCGAGGTGGTCCGCGCGATGATCGGTAGCACCGACGGCCGTAAGGCCGCCGCCGGCACGATCCGGGGCGACCTGTCGCTGTCCAACCGGGAGAACCTGGTGCACGCCTCGGACTCCACCGACAGCGCCAAGCGCGAGATCGCCCTCTGGTTCCCCACCCTGGACTGACTCCGCCGGAGGCGCTACCGGGTGGGGCGGTCGCGGAAGGGGCGGCCCCGGCCGAGGGCGTCGGCGTACCCCCAGCGGCCCCTGATGTCGAGCAGTTCGATCTGCCCCAGCTCCTCCGGCACCGCGGCGTCGACGGCGAGATGGTCCTCGTACGGTTCGAGGCCGAGCAGCGTACGGAGCAGCATCAGGGGCGCTCCGGCCGACGGCGCGTACGGGCTGTCGGTGAAGCCGTGCGGGACGGGGACGTGGGTGATGGCCCGGTCGTAGCCGGTGAGGTACGCCGGCAGCCGGCCCTGGAAGTGCCGGGCGGCGTCGAGCAGCCCGGTGGCGACCCGGGCGGCATGGGTCCGGAAACCGGCCCGGCGCAGCCCCCAGGCGATAAGCGAGTTCTCCCAGGGCCAGATCGCGCCGGTGTGGTGGCCGAGCGGGTTGTACTCGGCCGCCGTGCTGGCCAGGGTGCGGATGCCCCAGCCGGAGTACAGCGCCGGTGAGAACAGGTGCGCCACCATCTGTTCGGCGCGGTGGGGGGCGACTATGCCGGTGCAGAACAACTGTCCGATGTTGGACGTCAGCGAGTCCAGTGGGGTGCCGTCGAGCTGCACCGCCACCGCGTAGTGGCCGCGTTCGGGCAGCCAGAAATCCCTGTCGAACCGCTCCCGCAGCCCGGCGGCGTCGCGTTCCAGCCGGTCGGCCCAGGCCGGATCGGCCCAGAAGCGGCGGGCCATCCGGGCGGCCCGTCGGCGGGCTTCGTAGGCGTATCCCTGGATCTCGCAGATCGCCAGCGGGAAGGTGGGCGAACGGCCGTCGTGGAAGCAGACCGCGTCGGCGGAGTTGCGCCAGCTCTCGTTCTGCAGCCCGGTCCGGGTCGGGTGGCGGGTGGACCAGACGTAGCCGGTGCCGGTCGGGTCGGCGTCGGAGCCGAGCCAGCCGATGGCAGCCCGGACCTCGAACTCGAACCGGCGTACCAGTTCCTCGTCGCCGGTCCAGCGTTCGTACTCGTCGAGCAGGATGACGAAGAGGGCGGTGGTGTCGGCCGCGGTGAAGCTGGCGGCCTCCGGGGTGTCGTTGAACGCGCCGGAGTCGCCGTACCGGCTCTCCTGGACGATCTTGCCGGGTTGTTCGCCCCGGAACGGGTCCTGCCGGACGCCCTGGCTCAGCGCCAGGATGCGCAGCGTGTTGACCGCCCGGTCGGGCATGAAGGGCAGCGCCTGGAAGCTGCTGACCAGGCTCTCCCGGCCGAGTAGGGCCATCGACCAGGGCAGCCCGGTGGCGGGCAGGGCGGCCTGGAAGTTCAGCCCGGGGTAGTGCAACGCGGCCAGGTCCCGGATGCCGTACTCGTACGCCTGCTGTAACGGTTTGTGGTCGGCGCGCAGCCGGGGCACCCCGGCGGTCCGGGCGGCGATGTCCCGGCCCCGCCGGTGGTGGCTGCGGCCAGCCGAGCTGGTCAACCGTTCCCGCAGGTCGCGGCGGTGCAGGTCGCGCAGGAGGGCGAGCACCCGCAGCCGGGTGGACCAGGTGCCGTGCGACGCCACGGTGAACGTCCAGGTCAGCCCGTGCTCGTCGAACTCGGCAGGTGTGCTGGAGGTGATCACCGTCTCGCGGTGCAGGCTGCTCCGCTTGTAGTGCAGCCGGAGCGCGTTCTCGGCGATGGTGGCCGTCACCGGCCGGGCCCGGCGGAAGCCGTCGCGGACCTCCAGTACCTCGGCGAAGTCCGCTCCCGCGTCGAGCCGGACGACGTACCGCACCGGCTCCGGCGCGTAGTTGAACAGGGTGATCTCCTCTTCGAACTCCGGCCCCACCCAGCGGTGGCGCAGCACGGAGGTGGTGGCGTTGACGTAGTGGGTGGGTTCCCCGGGGACCAGCCCGAACTTGGCCTCGTAGGTGGCGACGTCGTCGACGGAGAGCACCGAGAGGGATTCGGAGTTGACGGTCAGCCGCCAGGTCGACAGGAACCGGGTGTCGAAGGAGAAGAGCCCGAGCGGGGTGGTCGGCGCCGCCGACACGTCCCCGTTCTGGGCGCTGATCATGAATATGTTGCCGGCGAATACGCTTGTGACCTCGTCCAGTCCGATGAAGCTGGGGGTGGTGTCCCGGACCAGTTCGGGGGCCGGTTCGGTGCCGGCGCTGTCGGCGGGCACCGGCAGCAGCCGCCGGAAGGTGAACAGCAGGGCCAGGTCGCCGGCGACCGAGACGTCGCCGCGTAGCAGCATCGCCACCGTGTTGTCCCGGCCGGCCAGCAGCCGGACGAACGCCTCCGGCCGGATCTCCACCGTGCAGTCGGGGTGGTCCCCGGTCCGGGTGACCCGGGCCCGCCCGTCGGCGAACCGGACGAACCAGGTGGCGGTCTCCCCGTCGTCGGCGACGACGTCGAAGCGGAGCAGTCCGGTGGGTGCGGTGGGCAACCGCCCCGGACGGTCCGCAGTGAGGCCGACGAAGAACTCCTCGATCCGCCCGTCCACCGTCGGCTCCCGTCCCCCTGCTGGCCGTACCCACGAAAAGGTCCAGGCGTGCCAAAAGGAACAATACGCCGCGTCGAAACCGGGTGGGCGCGCTTAAGTGGAAGAACGCCATTACGCTGCGCACACGCCGGGGAGGTTCGACGATGGACGGGCAGACGGCCGCCGGGATGCGGTACCGGACGTACGGGCAGGGTCGGCGCGGCACCTTTCTGCTGGTGCACGGCTGGTGCTGCGACCACGAGTTCATGGCGCCGCCGGCCCGGCACCTGGCCGCCCGGCAGGCCCGGGTGATCGCCGTGGACATGCCCGGTCACGGGGCCAGTCCACCCCCGGCCGACGGCTACGGGGTCGCCGAGATGGCGGGTCACCTGCGGTCCTTCGCCGCCGCCCTCGACCTGCGTCGGGTCTTCGTGCTCGGGCACAGCCTGGGCGGGGTGTGGTCGCTGGTGGCCGCCGCCGGTGACCGGGACCGGTTCACCGGGCTGGGGCTGCTCGACTCCGCGGTGGCCGGGCCGCCCGGTGCCGCCGCCGCGATCGCCCAGGTCGCCGCCTCGCTGCGGGACGACACCTCGGGTGCGGTCCGGGAGTCGATCGTCAGGTCGTACTTCCCGCCGTACTCCGACCCGCGGCTGGTGGAGCGGGTGGTGGCGGCGACGGCCCGACCGTCCACCGAGGTGGCGTACGCGCCGATCGCCGGGCTGGCCGAGTGGACCGCCGCCGAGGGGGACGTGGCCGCCCTGCGTCGCTGGGACCGCCGGCTGCTCTTCGTGGGCAGCAACGCCCCGTTCGCCGACTACGCCCGGCTGGCCCAGCTCGCGCCGCAGGCGGTCATCGGGCAGACCGTCGGCTCCGGGCACTTCGTCCAGCTCCAGGTGCCGACCCAGGTCGACGCGATGCTCGACCGCTACCTGGAGATCACCGACTGACCCGGGTGGTGGGCCGGCGGACGCGACGACCGCGCGGTCCCCGACAGCCGCGGGGGAGGGGACGCCGTCAGAGGGTGTCCAGCGAGGCGCGGCGACGGGACTCCGCCTCGAACACCTTGAGCAACCCGGCCGCCAGCACGGCGTAGCCGACCCCGACGGCCAGTTCGACGCCGATCGCCGGCAGGGCGTCGCCCAGGGTGGCCCCGCCGGCCAGCCGCCGGGCCGCCTCGGCGGCGTGGGTCACCGGCAGCACGCCGCCGACCGCGCGGATGCCGGCCGGCAGACCCTCGGCCGGCACGTTCACCCCGGTGAACAGCAACAGCAGCGCCGCCGCCACGTTCGAGATCAGGAAGACGTCCCGGAAGCGCAGCCCCAGCGCCCCCAGGGTCAGCCCGAAGAAGCCGCAGGTCAGCGAAGCCGAAGCCAGGGCCAGCAGCAGACCGGGCAGGGCGGTGACCGGAATCCGTAGGCCGAGCAGGAACGCGGCCACGGTGAGCGTGCTCGCCGCGATCAGCAGGCCGTTGCCGGCGTACGGCAGCACCCGGCCGAGGAAGATCGCGGTGCGGCTGCGCGGGGAGAGCAGCACGTGCCCGAGGGTGCCGAAGCGTCGCTCGTTGGCCACCGCCATGGTGCCGCCGTAGACGCAGGCCAACGAGGTGCTGAGCACCGCGTTGCCGACGATGTAGAACCTGTCGTCGGCTACCCCGAGCTCCCGCCCCAGGTAGGCGAAGAAGAAGAGCTGGAACAGCGGGCCCACCAGCAGGGTACCCACGAAGATCGACGGGGTGGTCCAGTTGAACAGGGCCCGGTAGGCGATCACCCCACCCACGCCCACCAGCCGCAACAGTGCGCTCATCGGTGACCTCCACCGAGTGGCCGGGACAGTGCGCTCATCGGTGACCCCCTCAGGCCAGGGCCAGGGTCGCGGCGACCCGGGCCCGGCGCTCGACGTACGTCATCAGCAGCCAGCCGGCGGCCAGGCAGGCCAGGCTGATCGCCAGGCAGATGCCCAGCGCCGGCCAGACCGACCCACCGACGGCGGCCTCGTGCACCGCGCGGGCACCCCAGGTGGTCGGCAGCACCGCGGCGACCGGCCCGGTCCAGCCGGGCAGCGCGGTGACCGGCACGAGCATCCCGGAGACCAGCCAGATCGGGTACTCCAGCATGTTCGCCAGGGCGTTCGCGTGCCGCAGCAGCACGAAGCTGGACGCCAGCAGCAGACCGAACATGCCCAACCCGGCGATGCAGCCGACCACGGCGACCGGGAAGGCCAGCGGGTGGGCGAAGTCGAGCGGGATGCCGTAGAGCAACCGTCCCCAGGCCAGGGTGGCGAGCATCGCGTACGTGCCGGTGACGCCGGTGGCCAGGGTGATCGGCAGCAGCACCAGCGCCGGCGGTCGGGGCGCCAACATGATCATTTCCAGGGTGCCCTGCCAACGCTGGCTCTGGATCGCCCCGCCGGAACCGAACAGCACAGTCGACCAGACCCCCATCAGGCCCGCGCCCACCGCCGCCTCGAGCAACCGGTCCGGCTCACCGCCGGCCCGGAACAGGTAGACCGCCAGGGTCGCCTGCACCACCGGGACGAGCAGCGCGATGGCGATCTCGAACGGGGAGCGGCTGAGCTGCTTGACGTGCAGCAGCGCGCCGACCGCGATCATCCGTGCGGTGCTCACGCCGGCACCGGATCGGCCACCGACGTCGGCTGCGCCGCCCGGTTGACGATCGCCACGTACGCGTCCTCCAGGGTGGGTTGCCGGGCGGTGACCCGGCCCAGCCGTACCCCGCTCAGCTCGCGCAGCACGTCGGCCTGCACGTCCACCCCCGCGTCGGACTGCACCCCGAGCACCTGCGCCGCCCCGTGCACCGCCAGGCTCACCTCGCGTACGCCGGGCCGGGCCCGGATCGCGGCCACCTGCTCGTCGGTGACCCCGTAGGCCTCGACCTCCAGCACCCGCCGGCCGTCGGCGTGGTGACGCAGCTCGGCGGGGGTGCCCAGGGCCTGGATCCGGCCGCCCGCGATCACCGCCATCCGGCCGCACAACTCGTCGGCCTCGGCCATGTAGTGCGTGGTCAGCAGCACCGTCGTGCCGGTGGCGGCCAGCTCGGCGACGGTCTGCCGCAGCTCCCGGGCGGCCACCGGGTCGACCCCGATCGACGGCTCGTCGAGGAAGAGCACCCGGGGCCGGTGCAGCAGCCCCCGGGCGATGTGCAGCCGCTGCCGCATGCCCCGGGAGTAACCCTCGACCCGGTCGTCCTCCCGGCCGGTCAGCCGGACCAGCGCGAACAGCTCGGCGATCCGGCGCTTCTGCTCCCGACCCGGTACGCCGTACAGCTCGGCGAAGTAGCGCAGGTTGTCCCGGGCGGAGAGCCGGTCGTACAGGCCCCGGTCGCCGCCGAAGACGTAACCGATCCGCCGGCGTACCTCCCGGGTCTGCCGGACTACGTCGAAGCCGCAGATCCGGGCCTCGCCCGCGGTCGGGATCAGCAGGGTGTTGAGCAGCTTGATGGTGGTGGTCTTGCCGGCGCCGTTCGGGCCGAGCAGGCCGAACAGCTCACCGTGGCCCACCGTGAGGTCGACCCCGGCGACGGCGTGCACCTCCCGGCGCTGTGGTCGTAACCAGCCGGTCCTGGTGCGGTAGCTGCGGTGCAGTCCCACCGCCTCGATCGCGTGCCCACCCATGGCCGTGAATCTATGGGTTGCCCGGGGACGCCCGCACGCCCATTACCCGCCGACCGGCACCGCCCCCGGCCCTCGCCCCGGCCGGTTACTCGGCGGCGGACGCCCCGGTCGGTCGAGTATCCTTGCCGGTACAGGCGACGACCCGGCCATCACCGGCGAGCCTCCGGAAGAAACGGTGGCGACACCGGAGTAGAACCGGACGGGGCGGCCCGTCACAGCCGACCGACGAGCGGGTGGTCGATTCCTGACCGCCAAGCGGGGTGGTACCGCGGGCCCGGCCCGGGGCGTCGACGACGGCGTACCGGCGAAGGCTCGTCCTCGCAGACCACGAGATCAGTGAGCTGCCAGAGGAGAGCGACCCCCGATGGGCTATCCGTTGCACGACCCGGCCGCCGGCGTCCCGGCGAGCCCGGACCTGCCCGCGGTCGAACGCCGCGTCCTGGAGCACTGGACCGCCGACCGGACCTTCGAGGCCTCGGTGGCGGCCCGGCCGGCCGGCGACGACGGCAAGAACGAGTACGTCTTCTACGACGGCCCGCCGTTCGCCAACGGCCTGCCGCACTACGGCCACCTGTTCACCGGGTACGTCAAGGACGTGGTGCCGCGTTACCAGACCATGCGCGGCCGGCACGTCGAGCGGCGTTTCGGCTGGGACTGCCACGGCCTGCCCGCCGAGGTGGTGGCCGAGAAGCAGCTCGGCATCACCAGCAAGGCGGAGATCCTCGACCTCGGGGTGGCCCGGTTCAACGAGGCGTGCCGCTCCTCGGTGCTGGAGTTCACCCAGGACTGGGAGCGGTACGTCACCCGGCAGGCCCGCTGGGTCGACTTCACCGACGACTACAAGACCCTCGACCTGGACTACATGGAAAGCGTCATGTGGGCCTTCAAGACCCTGCACGACAAGGGCCTGGTCTACGAGGGCTTCCGGGTGCTGGCGTACTGCTGGCGGTGCGAGACGCCGCTGTCGAACACCGAGACCCGGATGGACGACGTCTACCGTGACCGGCACGACCCCACGCTGACCGTGTGGTTCGAGCTGACCCCGGACGAGCGTGCCCCGGAGCTGGTCCGCGGGCCGGTCAAGCTCGGCGTCTGGACGACCACGCCGTGGACCCTGCCGTCCAACCTCGCGCTCGCCGTCGGCCCGGACATCCGGTACGCGGTGCTGGAGCGCGACGGCCAGCGGTACGTGGTCGGGGAGTCCCGGCTCGGGGCGTACGCCAAGGAGTTGGAGGGGTACGAGCAGGTCGGCTGGGTGACCGGCGAGGCTCTGGCCGGACGCCGCTACACCCCGCTGTTCGACTTCCTGGTCGAGCGGGCCGGGGAGAACGCCTACCAGGTGCTCGGCGCGGAGTTCGTCACCACCGAGGACGGCACCGGGATCGTGCACCTCGCCCCGGCCTTCGGTGAGGACGACCAGAACGTCTGCAACGCCGCCGGCATCCCCACCATCGTCACGGTCGACGACCACACCCGGTTCACCGCGCTGGTCCCGCCGTACCAGGGTGAGCAGGTCTTCGACGTCAACAAGCCGGTGATCCGGGAGCTCAAGGAGCGGGGGGTGGTGCTGCGGCAGGACACCTACACCCACTCGTACCCGCACTGCTGGCGCTGCGACACCCCGCTGGTCTACAAGGCGGTGTCGTCGTGGTTCGTCGCGGTGACGCGGTTCCGGGACCGGATGGTCGAGCTGAACCAGCAGATCAACTGGACGCCCGGCCACATCAAGGACGGTTCGTTCGGCAAGTGGCTGGCCAACGCCCGGGACTGGTCGATCAGCCGCAACCGGTTCTGGGGCTCACCCATCCCGGCCTGGAAGTCCGACGACCCGAACTACCCCCGGCTGGACGTCTACGGCTCGCTGGACGAGATCGAACGGGACTTCGGCGTACGCCTGACCGACCTGCACCGGCCGGCGGTGGACGACCTGGTCCGCCCCAACCCGGACGACCCGACCGGGCGCTCGATGATGCGTCGGGTGCCGGAGGTGCTGGACTGCTGGTTCGAGTCCGGCTCGATGCCCTTCGCCCAGGTGCACTACCCGTTCGAGAACGCGGACTGGTTCGAGCACCACTACCCGGGTGACTTCATCGTCGAGTACATCGGGCAGACCCGGGGCTGGTTCTACACCATGCACGTGCTGGCCACCGCGCTGTTCGACAGGCCGGCGTTCCGCAACTGCCTGAGTCACGGCATCCTGCTCGGCTCGGACGGGCGCAAGATGTCCAAGAGCCTGCGCAACTACCCGGACGTCTACCACGTCTTCGACGCGTACGGCTCGGACGCGATGCGCTGGATGCTGATGTCCTCGCCGGTGCTGCGGGGCGGGGACATGCCGGTCACCGAGCCGGCGATCCGCGACGCCGTCCGGCAGGTGCTGCTGCCGCTGTGGAACGTCTGGTACTTCTTCTCGCTCTACGCCAACGCCGCCGGGCACACCGCCCGTCGCCGGACCGACTCGACGCACCTGCTCGACCGGTACGTGCTGGCCAAGACCCGGGAACTTGTGGAGACCGTCGGCGCGCAGATGGACGCGTACGACATCTCCGGGGCCTGCGCCACAGTCCGGTCCTACCTCGACGCGCTGACCAACTGGTATGTGCGGCGGTCCCGGGACCGGTTCTGGTCGGGTGACGCCGACGCGTTCGACACCCTGTGGACGGTGCTGGAGACGCTCTGCCGGGTGGTCGCGCCGCTGGCCCCGCTGACCGCCGAGGAGATCTGGCGCGGGCTGACCGGCGAGCGGTCGGTGCACCTGACCGACTGGCCGTCGGCGCAGGACCTCCCCGCCGACCACGACCTGGTCGCGGCGATGGACGCCACCCGGGACGTCTGCTCGGCGGCGCTGTCGCTGCGCAAGGCCAAGGGGCTGCGGGTCCGGCTGCCGCTGCCCAGGCTGACCGTGGCCTCCCCGGTCGCCGACCAGCTGCGGCCCTTCGCCGACCTGGTCGCCGACGAGGTAAACGTCAAGGCGGTGGAGTTCTCCGCGCAGGTCGCCGACTACTGCCAGCAGGTGCTGACCGTGGTGCCCCGGGCGCTCGGCCCCCGGGTCGGCAAGCAGGTGCAGCAGGTGATCAGGGCGGTCAAGGCGGGGGAGTGGGAGCTTCACGACGGCGCTCCCGTCGCCGCCGGGGTCACCCTCGCCGAGGGCGAGTACGAGCTGCGCCTGGTCGCCGCCGACGCCGCGCACTCCGCCCCGCTGCCCGGCGGTGAGGGGGTGGTGGTGCTCGACACCGCTGTCACCCCGGAGTTGGCCGCCGAGGGGCTGGCCCGGGACGTGGTCCGGGTGGTGCAGCAGGCCCGCCGGGACGCCGACCTGGACATCTCCGACCGGATCGTGCTGTCGGTGTCGGCCTCCGAGGAGGTCCGGGCGGCGGTGTCGGCGTACACCGGGTTCGTCGCCCGGGAGGTGCTGGCCGACACGGTGGACTTCGCCGACGGCCTGGCCGGGTTCACCGGTGAGGTCGGCGACGGCGAGCCGGTGACGGTGACCGTCCGACCGGTGTGAGCGGTGTGGGAGGGGCCCCTGCCGTCGCCTGCGCGGCGGTCGGGGCCCGTCCCCGCGCCCGCCCATCCAGTGGGCGGACGCGCGTGCACCCGTTGGGTCGTGCGGGCGTCCGTCCGCTACCGTGACACCGCCTGTTCAACGTACGACCGCCGGAGGACCAGTGCCGCTGCTCTACACCATCGGCAAGCTCACCGTGGGACCCGCGATCCGGCTGGCCTTCCGCCCGGTCGTCGAGGGGCTGGAGCACATCCCGGCGAGCGGCGGTGCGATCTTCGCGGGCAACCACCTCTCCGTCGCCGACGAGCTGCTGCTGGGCACCGTCGTCCCCCGGCACCTCGCCTTCTGGGCCAAGTCGGAGTACTTCACCGGCCCCGGTCCGAAGGGCGCACTGTCCAAGTTCGTGCTCACCGGCCTGGGTGCCATCCCGGTCGAGCGGGCCGGTGGGCGGGCCGCGCTGTCCGCGTTCGACGCGGCCATCCCGGCGTTGCGCGGCGGAGACCTGGTCGCCGTCTACCCGGAGGGGACCCGCTCGCCCGACGGGCGGCTCTACCGGGGACGGACGGGCACCGCCCGGCTGGCGGTGGCGGCCGGCGTGCCGATCATCCCGGTGGGGGTGCTCGGCACCGACAAGGCCCAGCCGATCGGCACCCGGGTCCCCCGCCCCGGCAAGGCGAAGATCATCATCAAGTTCGGCAAGCCGCTGGACTTCACCGGCCGCTCCGACGACCGCACCTCGCTGCGGGAGATGACCGACGAGCTGATGGCCGAGATCCAGAAGCTCACCGGCCAGGAGTACGTCCCCCGCTACGCCCCCCGCCGGGCCGAGCCCACCTCCGGTGGCACGCCGGCCTGAACACCGCCTGTACACGGCGGAGCGTCGGCTGCTCGGGCCGGCCCCCGCTCAGCCCTGCTTCGGAGTGACGATCTGGGCGCGCATCGTGGCGAGCAGCCGGGCGCTGTCGTCCACCGAGAGTCGGGTGAAGACCCCGGTGGCGCTGCTGCCGTGGTCCACCGACGTGCAGACCACCACGTCGGCGCCGTTGGATGACCCGGTCGCGCAGCGCTCGTACCGGCCCCGGACGCCGGTGTCCACCGGTTGGGGCGTACCGAGCCCGAAGGTGTCGGTCAGCCGCACCATGGCGTCGTCCGCGTCGGACTCCGGGCTGAACCGGAAGCCGGTGTCACCGAAGACGATCACCCGCTTGCCGTCGGACGTGCCGTAGACGCCGGCGTAGACGTCCTCGGCGAGCAGGTTCGCCTTGCGTACCTCGGTCTTGAGCTTCTCGACCTCGCTGCCCGAGTCCTCCCGCAGGGTCAGGTCCGCGACCTGGCCGGGCAGGGTGGCATCGGCGGGGTACTGCTGCCAGGCCGGTCGGCCGAACCAGGCGGGGCAGCCGCAGCAGCAGGCCAGGCTGAGCAGCAGCACCCAGGGCCAGCGCCGACGCTTGCGGCGGACGTACCCCTTGGGAGGTCTCCTGGGGTCCACCGGCGGTGGGGCGGCCGGTTCCGGACGGGCCCGGCGCTGCTTCGGCGGCCGGGGTGGCGCGGGCGGCGGCGGGGGTGGCAGCGCCGGGCGGGCTGGTGGCGGGGACACCGGCCGCGCAGCGGGCACCGGCGCGACCGGGTAGGGCCTGGTCGGCGAGGGCGCGGCCGGAGCCGGCGACGACACCGGCGGGTACGGCGGGGTCGGGGTGTTCTGGTGGAGCGGGGTGTTCTGGTACGGCGGGGCCGGTGGGGTCGGGGTGTGCTGGTGGGGCGTCGACTGCGCCGGTGGGGTGGAGCCGGGCCGGTGGGGTGGGGCCGGGCCGGTGGCCGGTGGGTAGGGGCGGGTCGGCGGCGACGCCGGATAGGGCACCGCCGGCGGCAGTGCAGCCAGCTCGGGGTGGTGCAGGTCCCAACCGCCGGTGTCCGCGCCCGCCCACGGGTCCACCGGGGCACGGTGCTCCGGCAGCTCCGGCGGGGGCGGCGGCGGGAGTGGCGGCGGTGCCGGGGTGAACTCGGCCGACTCACCCCACCCGCGGCGACGCGGCGGCGGTGCGGGTACGGCGGCGGAACCACTCCACCGGGGCGCCGCCGGCTCCTCAAGCGTCGCGTCGGGGCGCTGTTCCAGCCGGGTGGCGTCGGGGCGTTGCTCCAGCCTGGTCGGGTCGGGGCGCTGTTCCTGCCGGGTCGGGTCGGGGCCCTGCTCCTGTCGGGCCAGGTCGGGCTGGGCTGGCGTCGTCGGCTCGGGCTGGGCTGGCGTCGTCGGCTCGGGCGGTGTGACCCGCGCCGGAACGGCGGCCGACCCCCGGGCCGGGGTGACCGGGCCGGGCGCGACCCCCCGCGCCGGGCCGACCGGCTCCACCGGACTGCTCTGCTCGGTCGGGCCGGTGGACTCCATAAGACCGGCCTGTCCGTCGGGGCCGGCCTGCTCGCTCGGGCCGGCGGACTCCGGCGTGCCGGCCTGCTCGGCCTGCTCGGTCGTGCCGGCCTGTTCCGGTGGGGTGGGGGGCTCGGTCGGGCCGGCCTGTTCCGGCGCGGGGGTGGGTCGGGGTGGGGTGGCGACGTCGACGGGTGACGCGGAAGGAGGGGCGTCACCAGCCGGATTCCCCAAGTCGCCCTGCGTGACCGCGATGGGCTCACCCGCCGACGCTGCGTGGTCACCAGGCGGTGGTGTGGGGAGGTCGACCGGCTCGGCGGTGACCACTGGATCCTGCTGCCGACCCGGGACCGGGTCGCCCCCGTCGGCCGGCCGGTCTGCTCCCGGCTGCGGCTCCGGCATCGCGGCAATCTCCTCTCGCGCCGGTTGCGAGGTTAGTACCGGGGTGCCACCTCGACCAATCGGCGGTGCGGCGAGTGGTTCGCCGGCGGACGCGTACCCTTGGGCTCCATGAGTGCTCCGTCCACGACGCCGCGCCCCGCCGCGGCCATGACCGACGACGGCTCCGGCACGGCGGGTCCTTCGCCGCGCCACGGCGGCGAGCTGTCGGTCTGGCCCCGGCTGGAGGCGCTGCTGCCCCAGGTGACCAAGCCCATCCAGTACGTCGGTGGCGAGCTGGGCGCGGTGGTCAAGGACTGGGACGCGGCGACCGTACGCTGGGCGCTGATGTACCCCGACGCGTACGAGGTGGGCCTGCCCAACCAGGGCGTGCAGATCCTCTACGAGGTGCTCAACGAGCAGCCCGACGTGCTGGCCGAGCGGACGTACGCGGTCTGGCCGGACCTGGAACAGCTGATGCGTACCCACGGCGTGCCGCAGTTCACCGTCGACGCGCACCGTTCGGTGCGCCGCTTCGACGTGTTCGGGGTCTCGTTCTCGACCGAGTTGGGCTACACCAACCTGCTCACCGCGATCGACCTCGCCGGTATCCCGATGCGCGCCGCCGACCGTACCGAGGCCGATCCGGTGATCGTGGCCGGTGGGCACGCCGCGTTCAACCCGGAGCCGATCGCCGACTTCGTCGACGCCGCCGTGCTCGGCGACGGCGAGGAGGCGGTCCTGGAGATCACCGCGATCGTCCGGGAGTGGAAGGCGGAGGGCTCCCCGGGCGGCCGGGACGAGCTGCTGCTGCGGCTGGCCCGCACCGAGAGCGTCTACGTGCCGCGCTTCTACGACGTGGACTACCTGCCCGACGGCCGGATCCAGCGGGTCGTGCCGAACCGCCCGGACGTGCCGTTCCGGGTGCACAAGCGCACCACCATGGACCTGGACGCCTGGCCGTACCCGAAGAAGCCGCTCGTGCCGCTGGCCGAGACGGTGCACGAGCGGTACGCGGTGGAGATCTTCCGGGGCTGCACCAGGGGTTGCCGGTTCTGCCAGGCCGGCATGATCACCCGCCCGGTCCGGGAACGCTCGATCACCACCGTCGGGCAGATGGTCCAGCAGGGGTTGGAGTTCTCCGGCTTCCACGAGGTGGGCCTGCTGTCGCTGTCGTCGGCCGACCACTCCGAGATCGGCGACATGTGCTCCGGCCTGGCCGAGCAGTACGCCGGCACCAACGTGTCACTGTCGTTGCCGTCGACCCGGGTGGACGCGTTCAACATCGACCTGGCGCAGGAGCTGTCCCGCAACGGTCGGCGGACCGGGCTGACCTTCGCCCCGGAGGGCGGGTCGGAGCGGATCCGCAAGGTCATCAACAAGATGGTGTCGAAGGAAGACCTGATCCGCACGGTGGTCACCGCGTACACCAACGGTTGGCGGCAGGTGAAGCTCTACTTCATGTGCGGCCTGCCCACCGAGACCGACGAGGACGTCCTGGAGATCGCCGACATGGCGCACGAGGTGATCCGGGCCGGGCGGGCGGCCACCGGGTCCAAGGACATCCGCTGCACCGTCTCCATCGGCGGTTTCGTGCCGAAGCCGCACACCCCGTTCCAGTGGGCACCGATCTGCCCGCCGGAGGTCATCGACCACCGGCTCAGGCTGCTCAAGCAGGCGATCAATTCGGACCGCTCGCTCGGTCGGGCGATCGGCTACCGCTATCACGACGGCGAGCCGTCGCTGATCGAGGGCCTGCTCAGCCGGGGTGACCGCCGGGTAGGCGCGGTGATCCACGAGGTGTGGCGCAACGGCGGCCGGTTCGACGGGTGGAGCGAGCACTTCTCGTACCAGCGCTGGGTGGACGCCGCCGCCGAGGTGCTCCCGGGCTTCGGCGTCGACCTGGACTGGTACACCACCCGCCAGCGCGACGAGCTGGAGGTGCTGCCCTGGGACCACCTCGACTCCGGCCTGGACAAGGACTGGCTCTGGCAGGACTGGCAGGATTCCCTGGGCGAGTACGAGCAGGACGACTGCCGGTGGACCCCGTGCTTCGACTGCGGTGTCTGCCCGT
Source organism: Micromonospora sp. DSM 43699 (assembly GCF_055517075.1). Classification (NCBI taxonomy): domain Bacteria; kingdom Bacillati; phylum Actinomycetota; class Actinomycetes; order Micromonosporales; family Micromonosporaceae; genus Micromonospora; species Micromonospora sp. DSM 43699. The sequence goes on along the minus strand of NZ_JBTMMT010000036.1, from coordinate 41,472 downwards.
CGATGGACACCGAGATCCAGATCGGTCCCACCGGCCGTAAGCTCCTGCCGCTCACCCCGGTCACCGGCCTGAAGGTGCCCACCGGCGCCCAGCAGTGACAGTCGCCGGGGCGGGGGTGGCGTGCCCCGGCGGGCCACCCGTCCCGCGAAGACGCGCATGACGCTATCGTCACCGCCGGCCCGGGGCACGGGGACGACCGGCCGGTTCTAGACCGAGGAGTACGACGATCAGCAGGAAACCACAGCCGGAGGGCGGGCAGGCGCCCATCGTCCAGCGGGTCCGGATCCGGTACGCGAAGCGCGGACCGTTGCGGTTCACCTCCCACCGGGACTTCGCCCGCGCCTTCGAGCGCGCCCTGCGCCGGGCCGCCGTACCGGTGGCCTTCTCCCAGGGCTTCACCCCGCACCCGAAGATCTCCTACGCCAGCGCCGCCCCCACCGGCGTCGCCAGCGAGGCGGAGTACCTGGAGGTCGGCCTCCAGGCGGTGGTCGACCCGGAGCAGTTGCGCGCCGCGCTCGACGCGGCCCTCTCACCCGGCCTCGACGTGCTGGACGTGGTGGTCGCCACCGGGGGGAGCCTGCCCGAGCGGATCGAGGCGTCGCACTGGCGGATCGAGCTGCCCGACGTCGACCCGGCGGTGGCACAACGGGCGGTTTCCGCCTTCGTGGCCGCCGACGAGGTGCAGGTCGAGCGGATGACCAAGCAGGGCCGACGGACGTTCGACGCGCGGAGCGCGGTGACCCGCATCGATGTGCTGCCCCCGGTGGAGACGCCTTCCGGGGCAGCGGACTCGTCGTGTGCGATACTCGAACTGGTCGTACGGCAGGTCACCCCGTCCGTGCGACCCGATGACGTCCTTTCCGGCCTCCGCGTGGTGGCCGCCCTGGAGCCGCCGGTCTCCCCGAGGGTGATCCGGCTGGCGCAGGGCACGTTGACCGCGCAGGGCGCGATCGTGGATCCGTTGGAAGCGGACCGCGACTGGGCAGCCATCGGAGGACGCTGACCGTCGGTCAGGGTTCTGGCAGGCAGACTTCGGCGGTCGTGCACGTAGCGCGCCCGGCGGAAACACTTTTGCGGCAGTCCTGCGTGGCAGCGCTCACCCGCGCCCGGGGCCGCCAGAACTGGAGAACGTCCATGCTCGAGAACGAGCCCGAGGGCGGCGAACGGACCGGTTCCCAGCCGGCCGGCGACACCGCCGACACCACCATCGGCGGCGGCACCGGTGCCGCCTCCTCCGACGGCACGCCCGGCGCCGCGCCACCGGAGGCCGCCGCGACGCCCCCGGAGGGTGCCGCGACGACCACCGAGGGTGCCGCGACGGCTGTGGACGGTGCACCGCCGACCCGGCGACGGACCACCCGACGGCGGGCCGCGCCACTGAGCCAGCCGGAGCCGACCGGGGCGCCCGCCGAGGCGTCCGACACCGCCGCCTCGGCCACCGACGAGTCGCAGCAGGCCGAGGTGATCGTCCCGGTCGCCGGTGAACTCGACTCCGCGCCGAAGCCCACCCGACGCCGCCGCAAGGCCACCCCGGCCAAGGCGGTCGAGGATCCGCTCGTCGCCGACGGGGTGGAAGAGGGCAGCGCGGAACTCGTACCACCGGTGAAGGTGACCCGTACCCGGCGGAAGAAGGCTGTCGCCCCGGCGGCCGCCGAGCCGCTGCCGGCCGCCGAGGTCGCCGCCGGCCAGGTGCCGGCCGCCGAGGTGGAGGAGCCGGCCGTGGAGGCGGCTGCCCCGACCGAACCGACCGTCGCCGACGAGGTCGAGGAGACCGAGGAGACCGCGGCCGAGGAAGCCGCGGTGCCTGTCGACGAGCCGTCCGCCGGGGCGGCGCAGCCGGACACCGGTGCGCGGCCGGGCAGGACGTCCGGCCCGGCCGGTGCCGGGACGGGAGCCGGTGAGGTGTCGCCCGGCGTCGCCGTGCCGGCCGCCGGTGAGCCGGTGGAGCCGGCCGAGCCGCAGCCGCGTACCCGCCGGCGGCGGGCCGCGATCGCCGCGCCGACGGTGCTCTTCATGGCCCCGCAGCCGGAGGAGCTGCCCACCTTCCGGGTGGTCGAGCCCGGACCGGTCGCCGAGGAGCCCGCCGAGGAGCCCGCCGAGACCGGGCGGCGGCGTCGCCGTGGTCGCCGTGAGGCCGAGCCGGTCGAGGCCGTCGAGCCGGTCGAGGTCGTCGAGGAGGAGCCCACCGGCGAGGCCGAGGAGGGCACCGAGGACGACAGTGACGACGAGGAGGACGACGACGAGTCGGCCGCCGCGCGTCGCCGCCGTCGCCGGGGCCGCCGGGGCCGGGGCCGGGGCAAGGGCGGCGCGGACGACACCGACGAGGACGAGACCGAGGAGCCGGCCCAGGCCGAGGCCGAGAGCGAGGGCGACGAGGCCGAGGACGAGGGTGACGGGGACGGACTGACCCGCCGTCGTCGGCGGCGTCGCCGCCGGGGCGCCGGGGACGTCGAGGGGAGCGCCGACGACGGCGTACCCACGGTGGTGAAGATCCGTGAGCCCCGCAAGGCCGTCGACGAGGTGCAGGGCGTCTCCGGCTCGACCCGGCTGGAGGCCAAGCGGCAGCGTCGGCGGGACGGCCGGGAGCAGCGCCGCACCCGCCCGCCGATCCTGAGCGAGTCGGAGTTCCTGGCCCGCCGGGAGGCGGTCGACCGGGTGATGGCGGTCCGCCAGCGCGGCGACCGGACCCAGATCGCGGTCCTCGAGGACGGCGTCCTGGTCGAGCACTACGTCACCCGCAACTCGTCCGGCACCATGGCCGGCAACGTCTACCTGGGCAAGGTGCAGAACGTCCTGCCCAGCATGGAGGCGGCCTTCGTCGACGTCGGGCGGGGTCGCAACGCCGTGCTGTACGCCGGCGAGGTCAACTGGGACACCAGCGGCCTGGAGGGGCGCTCCCGCTCGATCGAGCAGGCGTTGCGCTCCGGCGATTCGGTGCTGGTCCAGGTCACCAAGGACCCGATCGGGCACAAGGGCGCCCGGCTGACCAGCCACGTGGCGCTCTCCGGCCGGCACCTGGTCTACGTGCCCAACGGCAACGCCTCCGGGATCAGCCGCAAGCTGCCCGACAACGAGCGCAAGCGGCTGCGTGACGTGCTCAAGAAGCTGGTCCCGGACGGCGCGGGCGTGATCGTCCGGACCGCCGCCGAGGGAGCCAGCGAAGACGAGCTGGCCCGGGACGTCAAGCGGCTGCAGGCCCAGTGGGAGGACATCCAGGCCAAGGCGACCGCCGGTGGCGCCCCGGTGCTGCTCTACGAGGAGCCCGACCTGGTCATCCGGGTGGTCCGGGACCTGTTCAACGAGGACTTCCGCGAGTTGGTCATCGAGGGCGAGCAGTCGTACGGCATGGTCGAGTCGTACCTGTCGCACGTCTCGCCGGACCTGGTCGACCGGGTACGCCGGTACGTCGGCACCGCCGACGTGTTCACCGAGTACCGGATCGACGAGCAGATCATCAAGGGGCTGGACCGCAAGGTCTTCCTGCCCTCCGGTGGTTCGCTGGTGATCGACCGGACCGAGGCGATGACCGTCGTCGACGTCAACACCGGCAAGTACACCGGCTCCGGGGGCAACCTGGAGGAGACGGTCACCCGCAACAACCTGGAGGCGGCCGAGGAGATCGTCCGTCAGCTGCGGTTGCGCGACATCGGTGGCATCGTGGTCATCGACTTCATCGACATGGTGCTGGAGTCCAACCGTGAGCTGGTGTTGCGTCGGCTCACCGAGTGCCTGGGGCGCGACCGGACCAAGCACCAGGTGACCGAGATCACTTCGCTCGGCCTGGTGCAGATGACCCGGAAGCGGATCGGCGCCGGCCTGCTGGAGGCGTTCAGCGAGCCCTGCGAGTGCTGCAAGGGCCGGGGCCTGGTCATCCACACCGAGCCGGTGGCGGAGAAGCCGCGTGCGGGTGCCGGTGCGGGTGCGGGTGCGGGCGACCGGGTCAAGGCGGTCGCCTCGGCGGTCACCGCCCCGGCGGCCGAACCGCCCGCCAGCGCGTCCTCGCGGCGGCGGGCCCGCAAGGCGGCCACGGCGGAGCGGACCGTGGTCGAGACCACCGAGGCCACCGACGTCGAGGTCGCCGCCCCGGCGGCCGACACCGGTTACGACGACACCATGGGCTACGACCTGTCCCGGTACGAGACGCAGACGCCGGCCGCGCCGGCTGTGGCCGACGCCCAGACCGGTGAGTCGGCCCGGCTCGCCGGGGTGGACGACCCGGACGCGCTGGGTGAGGCCGACGGCGACGACGACGGTGGTGAGGCCGGCACCGGTCGGCGGCGGTCCCGCCGGGGTGGTGCCCGTCGGCGGACCCGTCCGTGACGGGCTGACCCGCACCAACGTGCCCCAGGACCCCTCCTCCGGCGTCCCGCTGGTGGGAGGGGTCCTGCCGGGCCGGCGGCCGGCGATACGATCGGTCACCCCCGGCTAGGAGAAGACCATGCGCCGCCTGCCCGCCGCCATCGTGGTGACCACCGTCCTGCTGACCGGCGTCGGCTGTTCCGGCGACCGGACCGACGGGTCGGCCCCCGCCGACCGGTCGAGTGCCACGGTGGCCCCCGCCACGGTGGTCCCGTCCGCCGTGGTGAGCGGTTCCCCGGCGGGCGGCAACGGACCGCAGGTGTGCGCCGACGCCGAGGCCGCCTCGACCACGGCGGTGCGTACCTACGTCGAGGAACTGGGCAAGATGATCGCGGCGGTCGGTGCGAACGACAGTACGGCGGCGGACACCGCCCGCAAGCGGGCGGAGGTGGCGCTGACCACCTGGCGGACGGTGCTGCGGCAGCAGTCCGGCCGGGCCACCGACCCCCAGTTGAAGACCCTGCTCACCGAGTTGGCCACCGAGATCGGCCGGCTCGGCACCGACGTCGACTCGATCGACGAGACCGAACTGGACCGGCTCCAGCAGCGCCTGGACCAGCTCTGCGCCCGCTGACGGCGGGCCGGTTCCGGCGCGGCCGGCCGACCGGCGGGGGGCCGGTTTGGGTGGCGGGCGGGGGATGGCGTAGTCTTTCCTGCGGCGCACTTTGGTGTGCCGAGTTCCCGCGTGCCCGCGCTGCCGGTGTCACAGCTACCCGGCAAGTTGCCATGGGAACGACCGCCAGCAGCCTCAACGACAGGGAGTCCGCCTCCGATGTACGCGATCGTCAAGACCGGCGGCAAGCAGTACAAGGTCGCCGAGGGCGACGTGATCGAGGTCGAGAAGCTCACCGGTGCCCCCGGTGACGCGGTGAAGCTCACCGCGGTGCTCCTCGTCGACGGTGACGACCTGGTGACCGAAGCGGCAAAGCTTGCCAAGGTCGCGGTGTCCGGCGAGATCGCCGCGCACACCAAGGGCCCGAAGATCCGGATCCACAAGTTCAAGAACAAGACCGGCTACCACAAGCGCCAGGGTCACCGCCAGCCGTTGACCCAGGTCAAGGTGACCGGCATCTCCAGCGGGAAGTAGGTCGTCCTCCAATGGCTCATAAAAAGGGTGCGTCCAGCTCGCGTAACGGTCGTGACTCCGCGGCCCAGCGACTCGGCGTGAAGCGCTTCGGTGGTCAGGTCGTCAGCGCGGGTGAGATCCTCATCCGTCAGCGTGGCACCAAGTTCCACCCCGGTGACCTGGTCGGCCGCGGTGGCGACGACACGCTCTTCGCGCTGGCCGCCGGTTCGGTCCTGTTCGGCACCAAGCGGGGTCGTAAGACCGTCAGCATCGTGCCGCAGTAGCTCGAAGGCGAAGCGGGCCGCGGACCTCGGGGTCGCGGCCCGCTTCGCCGTTTCAGGTGCGGGGTGCTCCCGCCGGTGGGTGCTCCTGTCCCGCCGGTGGCCCCGGTGGGGTGCTTTTCAGGTGCGGGGCGTGACTCCGCTGGAAGGATTGGCGTCGTGACGACGTTCGTTGACCGGGTCGTCCTGCACATGCAGGCCGGCGACGGCGGGCACGGCTGTGTCTCCATCCACCGGGAGAAGTTCAAGCCCTTCGGCGGCCCGGACGGGGGCGACGGCGGGCACGGCGGCAGCGTCTCGCTGGTTGTCGACCCGCAGGTGACCACGCTGCTTGACTTCCACTTCCGCCCGCACCTGAAGGCCGAGAACGGCAAGGGCGGCGCGGGTTCGAACCGGGACGGCGCCAAGGGCCACGACCTGCTGATCAAGGTGCCCAACGGCACCGTCGTGCAGACCCTCGACGGTACGGTGCTTGCCGATCTGGTCGGTGCGGGCACCACCTTCGAGGCGGCCCGGGGTGGGCGCGGCGGGCGGGGCAACGCCTCGCTGGCCAACGCCCGGCGCAAGGCGCCCGGCTTCGCCGAACTGGGCGAGCCCGGTGACAAGCTCGACGTGGTGCTCGAGCTCAAGAGCGTCGCCGACGTCGGCCTGGTCGGTTTCCCGTCGGCGGGCAAGTCCTCGCTGATCTCGGTGATCTCCGCCGCCAAGCCGAAGATCGCCGACTACCCGTTCACCACCCTGGTCCCCAACCTGGGCGTGGTCCGGGTGGACAACCACACCTTCACCGTCGCCGACGTGCCGGGTCTGATCCCGGGTGCCGCCACCGGTAAGGGGCTGGGCCTGGAGTTCCTCCGCCACGTCGAGCGGTGCGCCGTGCTGGTGCACGTGGTCGACACGGCGACCCTGGAGCCGGGCCGGGACCCACTTGCCGACATCGACACCATCGAGGCGGAGCTGGCCGAGTACGGCGGACTGGCCGACCGGCCCCGGCTGGTGGCGCTGAACAAGGTCGACGTGCCGGACGGTCAGGATCTCGCCGACATCGTCCGACCCGACCTCCAGGCGCGTGGTTTCCAGGTGTTCGACGTCTCCGCGGCCACCCGTGAAGGGCTCAAGGAGCTCACGTACGCGATGGCGGAGCTGGTCGACCAGGCCCGCCGCGCCGCGCCGCCGGCCGAGCCGACCCGGGTGGTGATCCGTCCCAAGGCGGTCGACGACGCCGGCTTCACCATCGAGGCGGCGGCCGACGGCTCGTTCACCGTGCGGGGCGTCCGACCCGAGCGTTGGGTACGCCAGACGAACTTCGACAACGACGAGGCGGTCGGCTTCCTCGCCGACCGGCTGGCCCGGCTGGGGGTGGAGGAGAAGCTGGCCAAGGCCGGCGCGAACCCCGGTGACCTGGTCCGGATCGGTGAGCGGGAGTTCGACTGGCAGCCGACCCTCTACGCCGGCGTCGACTTCGTCCCCGGCAACCGGGGCACCGACGTACGGCTGGAGGAGAAGTCGTCGCGCCCGGCGGCGGCCGAGCGGTTGGCCGCCCGCAAGGCACGGCGGCAGCGCCCCGAGGACGAGCTGGCGACGGCCTCGCCGGAGTCGGCGGCCGACGACCAGGACTACGACGAAGACGAGGAATAGCCCGTTACCGGTCGGGTCCGGGTCGTTTCCCGGAAACCTTCGTGAAACGGACCCGTCCTACCGTGGGGTGATGCTGATCGAGTCCCGTCCCGCCACCGATCCGCAGGTCGACGCGCTGGTCGCCGCCCAGCAGCGGGAGCTACGCGAGGCCGACGGTGGGCTGGGCGGACAGGTCACCCTGGTCCACGACGGCATCCGCTACCTGGTGGTGGTGGACGGTGGCCGGGTGGTCGCCTGCGGTGGCCTCCAGTCCCTCGATGCGGACACCGGCGAGCTGAAGCGGATGTACGTCCGGCCGGCGTACCGGGGGCGGGGGATCGCCCGGCAGTTGCTCTGTGCGCTGGAGGAGTTGGCCTTCCAGCAGGGCCACTCGATGCTCTGCCTGGAGACGGGCACCTATCTACCTGCCGCGATCGGCCTCTACACCTCCTGCGGCTACCAGCCGATCCCGGTCTACGGCGAGTACGTCGGCAACCCGTACAGCGTGTGTTTCGCCAAGCGGCTGCCGGTGGCGGCCTGAACAGCCCCGCCAGGTCAGGCGCCGGTCTGGGCGTGCGCGGCGGTCACCGGCTTCGACTCCGGCGAGGACGCCTGGCGCAGGAAGATGCTCAGCAGGACCAGTGCCCCCACGGCGAGGAACTCGCTCTGCCAGTTCTGCATCGACTGGAACCAGAAGTCGCTGGTGCCGAGGAACTGCCAGGCGCTGATCGGGGCCGCGCCGCTCTGGAGCGCCTGCTCCTCGTTGTAGGCGGCAACCCCGCCGAACAGATGCCCGACGAAGGACCCCGCGAAGATCAGTAACAGGGCCGACGAGAGGCTGTGCCGGTAGACGGCCAGTGGCAGTCCACCGACCCGGACCGGCCAGGGCGCGTCCGGGCCGGCCCGCCGTTCGTCGTCGGTGGGCCGGTCGGTGCTGTCCTCGGGCTTCGACTCGGCAGAGCCCCGCTGTACCAGGTAGGTGGTGAGCAGCACGTAGCCGCCCATCTGGAGGAACTCCGACTCCCAGTTCTCGAAGACCGCCTCGGCGAAGTGCCCGCTGCCCAGGTACGCCCACCAGCTCAGCGGGGCGACGCCGTACTCGGCGAGCTCCTCGTTGTGGGTCTGCCAGCCGAACAGGCTCTGCAATCCCAGGAAGAGTGCGAACGCGCCCAACAGGGCCAGGCTCAGGGCGTTCCTGCGCAACCATCGTGACATCGCGGCCTCCTCGTCCTCCCGGTGGCTGCCCGAGCCGGGACGCGGGCAAACGCCGGCGCGGCGTGTCGGGGCACGGACCACCCGCCCGGGTGACGGGGCGGCGGCTCCGCGGAAACGACGGATCGTGCATGGACCCGAAAGGCGAGGGTAGGTCCGAAGGTGCGGCCGACGTGATCGGCGAATCCCCCGCACATCACCGCGACGAGTATCCGAGCGGAAGGACCATCATGACGCACGATCTTTCCTCCACCACTTCCTACGGGCAGCAGAGCAACGGCACCGGCGTCCGGGACCAGGCACGCCAGGTCGGCGCCGACGCCGCCAACGCCGGTGGGGCGGTCGCCCAGACCGCCCGGGAGCAGGGCCACGAGGTGGTCGGCGAGGCCCGCCGTCAGGTGCGCAACCTCTACGGCGAGGCCCGTGACCAGCTCACCACCCACGGCGGCGAGCAGCAGCGCAGGGCCGCCGGTGGCCTGCGGTCGCTGGCCGAGGAGATGCGCTCGATGGCGCAGAACGGCGGGCAGGGCGGCCCGGTGACCGAGCTCGCCCACCAGGCGGCCGACCGGGTCCACGGCGTGGCCGGCTGGCTGGAGGAGCGCGAGCCGGGCGACCTGCTCCACGAGGTGAAGACCTACGCCCGCCGCAACCCGGGCACCTTCCTGCTCGGCGCGGCCGTGCTCGGCGTGGTCGCCGGCAGGCTCGCCAAGGGTCTCACCGCCGGTTCCGACGACGCCACCAGCCCCCGCGGCTACGGCACGGCGGGCGGCTACGACCCGGAGCAGACCGCGGTCATCCCGACCCAGGCGGCCCCGACCCCGCCGGCCGGCTACCTGGACCCGACCCCCGGCACCTACGCCGAGCCCGACCCGGGCTACTCCGGCCAGGGCGCGGCCCACCCCGACAACGGGACCGGCGCCAGCTACGCCGACCCGGCCGGCGGCACCGGCCAGCCCCTACCGCCGGTGACCCAGACCGACCCGCTGCCCGGCGTGCCGTCCAGCGGCGTCACCCGCCCGTGAGCCGAGCGATCATCCGAAGGGAGGCGACGGCATGACCATGCCGACGCAGGGGTCCGGACCGGACTCCGGATACCACCCCGCGGGTGCGCCGCACTCCGCGGACGAGGTCAGGGGCAGTTCGCTCGGTGACCTGATGAGGTCGGTCACCGCCGACCTGTCCACCCTGATGCGCCAGGAGGTGGAGCTGGCCAAGGCCGAGATCCGCCAGGAGGGCAAGAAGGCGGGCAAGGCCGCCGGGCTCTACGGCGGTGCCGGTTTCGGCGGCTACATGGTCGCGCTCTTCCTCTCCATCGCCCTGTGGGCCGGACTGTCCAACGTGTTGGACGCCGGTTGGGCGGGCCTGATCGTCGCCGTGATCTGGGCGGCCATCGCCGCCGTCCTCTACTCGATGGCCAAGAAGAACGCCGCACACGTGCGCGGCCTCAAGCAGACCAACGACAGCGTGCAGCGCATCCCGGATGCGCTCAAGCCGCACCCGGAGGGAGTCACCCGATGAGCACCGATCCCGACCAGATCCGCCGGGAGATCGAGGCGACCCGCAACAGCCTCAGCTCGGACGTGGACGCGCTGGCGTACAAGGTCAGTCCCGGCCGCATCGTCGACTACCGCAAGCAGCGGGCGCGCAGCGCGCTGCAGAATGTGAGGGACAGGGTCATGGGCACCGCTTCCGACCTCGGCCACGGCACCGGTCACGCCGCCCACTCGGTAGGCGACCGCGCCTCCTCGGCGATCTCCGCCGTCGGTGGAAGCGCCCACGCGGCGGCCTCGACCGTCGGTGACGCCGCCCAGCGCGCCCCGCAGGTGATCCGGCGCAAGTCCGAGGGCAACCCGATCGCCGCCGGCCTGATCGCCTTCGGTGTCGGCATGCTGGTCTCCTCCCTGATCCCGGCCAGCCGCCGCGAGCAGGAGCTGGCCGCCCAGGTCAAGGAGAAGGCCGGCGAGCACAGCGGGGCCGTCAAGGAGAAGCTGGGCGAGGTGGCCGGCGAACTCAGGGAAGAGCTGCGCGAGCCGGCCCAGCAGGCCACCGAGTCGCTGCGCAGCACCGCCCAGGACGCCGTGCACGCGGTCAGGGACGACACCCGCACCGCCGCCCACGACGTGAAGGACTCCGCGCAGCAGTCCCGCGAACAGGTCCGCCACTGAGCGGACCCGGTACGACTCGCGGCCACCTCCGGCACCCGCCGGGGCGTGGCCGCGAGCCGCGTCCGGCCGGCGGGGTCAGGGCCGGCCCGCGTGCGGCCGGTGGCCGGTGACGTTCTCGCTGGTCAGCGGCCCCGGGAGGCCGGGTCGGCCCGGATCCAGCGGGTGAGGTCGCTCGGCTCGGCCGGGGTCAGCCGGCGGCGGAGCACCCGCACCGAGTGGGCCGGCCGGCGTACCCGCCGACCCGCGTGACGCACCCCGCCGCGACCTACCCGGCGGGCCAGCGCGAGCCAGCTGCAGGCTCCGCGTTCGAGCAGCCAGAGCGGTGCGGCCAGCACGGTGGTCGGGGGGAACACCGCCGTCCCCCCGGCCCGCCGTCGGCCGACCTCGGCCAGCGCCACCGTGCCGGCCGCCCCGACGGCCAGCAGCCCCGGCCGGCGGGCCACCGCCGCGGCCACCACCCCGGGCAGCACCGCCAGCGCGACCAGCAGCCGCACCGGTCGGGCCAGTTCGTCGTACGCCTGGCGGAACCGCTGGCTCTGGAAGTGCGCGGCGGTCGGTGGCAGCCTCCGGACGTACAGCCCGGCGGGGCTCGCCTCGGTGCCGCCGTACGCCCGCACCGTGCGGACCAGCTCCAGGTTCCCGAAGAGCACGTCCGGGTCGTAACCGCCCATCGCCCGGAAGGTGCTGCGACGCACCGCCAGGGTGCCCGGCCCGTCGGCGCCGAACGCCCGGTTGAGCAGCGTCCGGCCGGTGTCCCACCAGGCGTGCCAGGGCAGCGGATCGAAGTAGTTCTGCGGGCGGACCAGGTCGACGGTGTCCAGCAACCGGTGTACCGCGCGCAGCCCCGCCTCGTCGTACCGGACGTCGTCGTCGGCGATCACCACGTGTTCGTGCCGTGCCGCCGCCACCCCGGTCAGCACCCCGCACACCTTGCCGTTGACCCCGTGCACCGTCGGGTCGGGCGGCAGGTGCCGGAGCAGGCCGTCCCAGCGGGCGGCGTGCCGGGCGAACACCTGTGGTGGGGAGCTGTCGACCACTGTCACGTCGACCAGTTGGCCCAGCTCCCGCAGGTAGCCGGTCAGCTCGTCCAGGCCGGTGTCGTCGGCCTGCCGCAGCGGTAGGACGTACTCGACGGGGAGCCGGATCGGGCCCGGGCGGCCAGCGGGGTGGTGGTCCCGGGTGGTGGTGTGGCGGTCCCGGGTCGCGGCGGTGTCGGGCAACGGTCCTCCCGGTGACGATGGTCCCCGAACATCCCCCACCGAAGGCCGACCAAACCGCGCAGTTTCCACAGGTCCGCGCCGGGTGGCACACCGGGCCCCGGTGGCGGAGCGGTCAGCCGGTCGGGTGGACGCCGGTGAGCACGAGGCCGCTGGGCGGCAGGGTCGGCACCCGGGTCAGGTCCAGGGCCAGGTCCTGCGGCGGCACCCGGTAGTCCATCGCCCCGGTCAGCACCCCGACCGCCTGCTTCATCAGCTCGATAGTGATCCACTCCCCGGCGCAGCGGTGCCCGCCCAGGTGGTACCCCCCGCCCTGCGGCACGAAGCCGTACGGGTCGTCGCGCCAGCCGGCGAACCGCTCCGGGCGGAACCGCTCGGGCTCGGGCCAGAGCCGCGGGTGGTGGTTGGTGCCGTACAGGTCGAGCAGTACCCGGCGACCCTGCGGGAAGTGGTGGCCCTGCCAGTCGAAGGAGTGCCGGACCCGGGCCATGGCCACCGGGAAGAACGGGTAGTAGCGGCGCACCTCCTGGACGAACCACTCGGTCGGCTCGTCACCGGTACGGACCCGTTCCCGCCAGCCCGGATGGTCGTGCAGGGCCAGGGCGGCGAAGACCACGTACCTGTCGACGGCCACCGTGGGGCGCAGCACGTTGAGCAGTTCCACCGCGGCGACCCGGCGGGGGAGCAGCCGGCCGTCGGCAGCCCGGTGCTCGGCGATCACCGCGAGCGCGCTGTCCGCCGGTGCGGGCAGGGTGCCGATCCGGACCCGCTCCACCAGGTCGGCGAGCCAGCGCTCCGCCCGCCGCCGGGCGAGCAGGCCACGCCAGTGCCGAGGCCCCAGCGCGGCCGGTCCGTCGATCATGGCGTGCATCTGCGCGGTACGTCGGCCCACCTCGCTGGTGGGCAACGGCACCCCGGCCCAGGCGCAGACGGCCCGCATGAGCAGCGGACCGACCTCGTCGCCGAGCACCGTCGGCCCGGACCCTGCCCAGCCGGCCAGCCGGGTGTGCCACTCGTCGGCGAAGAGCCGGCCGAGCCGTTGGACGGCCGAGGGCGTCATGATCGACATGAACATGGCCTTGCGGTCGGCGTGGGCCGCCCCGTCCAACCCCTGCACGCCGCCCTGCCCGGTCAGCGTCCGCTGGCCCCGCTTCGGGGCCGCCCCCGCCCGCAGGAAGCGCTCCTGGTCGTAGAAGAGCTCCGCCGCTTCCCGCCCGCGTAGGAAGATCGTCGGTTCCAGCATCAGCCGGGCGGTGAAGATGTCGCTGTCGTAGCGCTCGCAGCGGGTGCTGATGAACCGGTAACCCTCGCGCAGGTACGCCAGCGTGCTCTCCGGGCTGCGGTCGGCCGGGGTGGTGGCCATCTGGCTCTCCTGACGCGGGCTACGGTGGGCGGACCGGCCGACGGGTCGGCCGTGGGTGGTCTACCCGGGTATGGGGGACTGAATCGCTCGCGGCACCCCCGACCGGGGGTTGCCGGCCACCCACCGACCCACCTGCCCGCCGGCACCCCCGGGCGCGGGCGGGTCCCCCGCCCGGGGGCGGCGTCCGACGCTCAGTCCAGGTCGAACTCGCCGTCCTGGGCGCCCGCGACGAACGCGTCCCACTCGGCCTGGGTGAAGACCAGCACCGGGCCGTCCGGCTCGGCCGAGTTGCGCATCCCGATCAGGTCGTCCACGAAAGCCACCTCGACCGCACTGTCGGAGGTGTCCCCCTCGGCTCGCTGCCAGACCGCCCGGGACAGGTCGAAGTCGCCCTTGGGGTGCTGACCCATTGTTGATCCTCCATCGCGACGCGTAAGGGAAGCCCGGCCGGCTCCCCCGTCGGGCAGGATAAGCGGATGCCGAGCCTGACCCGTGTAGAGGCGACCGCGCGTCGCGCACTGATCGATGTCGAGTCCTATCAGGTGGACCTCGATCTGACCGGTGGCGACGACCACTTCCGCTCCACGACCACCATCCGGTTCCGGGCCACCGCAGGCGCCGAGACCTTCGTCGAGGTCAAACCCGCGACGCTCGAGTCCGTCCTGCTCGACGGCCGGGAGCTGGACCCGGGGGCACTCGCCGACGGCCGGTTCCCGCTCACCGGGCTGGCGGCGGAGAACACCCTCACGGTCACCGCCGAGATGGCGTACTCCAACACCGGTGAGGGGATGCACCGTTTCGTCGACCCGGCCGACGGCGAGACGTACCTCTATGCGATGTCCTTCCTGGACGAGGCCCCACGCGTCTTCGCCGCCTTCGACCAGCCCGACCTCAAGGCCCCGGTGACCCTTTCGGTGACCGCGCCGCCGCAGTGGACGGTCGCCGGCAACGGCCCGCTCGTCGCCAACCCGGCCCCGGGCCGCTGGGAGTTCGCCCCCACCGCTCCGCTGGCGAGCTACCTCGTCTCGCTGATCGCCGGCCCCTGGCACGTCCGGCGGGACAGCCATGACGGCATCCCGCTCGGCGTCTACTGCCGGCAGTCGCTGGCCGCGCACCTCGACGCCGACCTCGACGAGATCCTCACCGTCACCAGGCAGTGCCTGGACCGCTTCCACCAGCTCTTCGCCGAGCGTTACCCGTTCGCCAAGTACGACCAGGCGTTCGTGCCGGAGTTCAACGCCGGCGCGATGGAGAACCCGGGCCTGGTCACCATCCGCGACGACGCCGTCTTCCGGTCGGCGGTCACCGACACCGAGCGGGAGCAGCGGGCCACCACGATCGCCCACGAGATGGCCCACATGTGGTTCGGTGACCTGGTCACCATGCGCTGGTGGGACGACCTGTGGCTGAACGAGTCCTTCGCCGAGTACCTGGGCACCCGGGTCACGGCCGAGGCGACCCGGTTCGACCGGGCCTGGACGACCTTCGCGATCCGCCGCAAGGCCTGGGGGTACGCCGCCGACCAGCGCCCGTCCACCCACCCGGTCGCCCCGGAGGAGGTCGCCGACGCCGCCCGCGCCCTGCTCAACTTCGACGGCATCTCGTACGCCAAGGGCGCCGCCGTGCTCCGTCAGCTCGTCGCCTGGCTCGGCGACGACGCCTTCCTGGCCGGGCTCAACCGGCACTTCGCCGCCCACCGCTTCGGCAACGCCACCCTTGCCGACCTGCTCGCCAGCCTCAGTGCCGCCAGCGGGCGGGACCTCACCGACTGGGCCGCCCGCTGGCTGCGCCAACCGCAGGTCAACACGCTGCGGACGGAGACCTCGGTGGACGCCGACGGCCGCTGGACCTCGGTGGCGGTGGTGCAGACCGCGCCGCAGGCGTACCCGGTGCTGCGCCCGCACCGGATCGCCGTCGGCAGGTACACCCCCGACGGCGCGGCCGAACGGGTCGAGGTCGACCTCGACCCGGACAACGACCGGGGCCGCACCGCGCTGCCCGGCCTGACCGGTCAGGCCGCCGACGGTCTGCTGCTGCCCAACGACGGTGACCTGACGTACGCCAAGATCCGGCTCGATCCGGCCTCGGCGGAAGCGGTCGCCACCGTGCTGCCCGGACTCACCGACCCGCTGGCGCGTGCGCTGCTCTGGGAGGAGTCGCTGGACGCCGCGACCGACGGCGAGCGGCCGGTGTCGGCGGTGGTGTCGCTGTTGACGGCGGCCCTGCCCACCGAGACCGAGGTGGCCGTGGCGGAGAGCGTGCTCGCCCGCACCCGCAACCTGGTCGACCGCTACCTCGACCCGCTGGCCCGGGACGCCGCGCTGCTGCGGATCGCCGAGGCCTGCGCCGCGCTGCTCGCCGCCGCTGCGGCCGGTGGTTCGCTGCAACTGGCCGCCGTGCGCGGGTTGCTCTCCGCCACCGCCGACGCCGACCTGCTCACCGGGTGGCTCGCCGGCCGGGACGTGCCCGACGGGCTGGCCGTCGACGCCGAGCTGCGCTGGGCGCTGCTGCGCCGGCTGGTGGTGCTGGGCGCGGCCGGCGAGACCGAGATCGCCGACGAGGCGTCCGCCGACCGCAGCGCCACCGGCGCCGAGCGGGCCACCCTGTGCCGGGCGGCCCGACCCGAGGTGGCGGCGAAGGACGCCGCATGGGAGATCGTCATCCGGGACACCGGCCGGTCCAACCGTCTCGTCGAGGCGGCGGCCGAAGGATTCTGGCAACCGGAGCAGGCCGAGTTGACCGCCGCGTACGTCGACAGGTACTTCACGGAGATGCCGGCGGCGGCGCTTCGGCGTACCCCGTGGGTGGCCGAACAGGTCGCCCGGCTGGCCTTCCCCCGCTACGCCGTGGCGCAGCCCACCCTGGACTCGGCCGCGGCCCTGCTCGGCCGCGACGACCTCACCCCGGGACTTCGCCGGAGCGTCGTCGACGCCGCCGACGACCTGCGCCGGGCGTTGGTCGCCCGGACGGCGGTCGCCGCTGCCGCCGCCTGACCGGCGTGGCCGGGCCGGGTCGGCGGTCGTGGTCCGGCAGCCGGTCGTGGTCCGGCAGCCGGTCGTGGCCGCCGCCGGTCGTGGTCGGGCCTGCTCCGGCCCGGTACCGACCGGCCCGGTCCGGCGGCCTGCGGTGGCGGTACGCCCGGCCCGGGGCGGGACGGGCGAGGGGCGGCCTACGATCATCGGGTGGAGGACGACATCCGGCGGATCGGCATCATGGGCGGCACCTTCGACCCGATCCATCACGGCCACCTGGTGGCGGCCAGCGAGGTGGCGGACCGGTTCGGCCTGGACGAGGTGGTCTTCGTGCCGACCGGTGAGCCGTGGCAGAAGGCGGACACCCCGGTCAGCCCGGCCGAGGACCGTTACCTGATGACGGTGATCGCCACCGCCTCCAACCCCCGGTTCCAGGTCAGTCGGGTCGACATCGACCGCGGCGGCCCCACCTACACCGTCGACACCCTGCGTGACCTGCACCACGAGTACGGCCCAAAGGCGCAGCTGCACTTCATCACCGGCGCCGACGCGCTGGAGCGGATCCTCTCCTGGAAGGACCTGGACGAGATCTTCGCGCTTGCCCACTTCATCGGGGTGACCCGGCCCGGCTTCGCGCTGACCGACGAGCACCTGCCCGCCGACACGGTCAGCCTGGTGCAGGTGCCGGCGATGGCGATCTCCTCGACCAACTGTCGCGACCGGGTGGGCCGCGGCGAGCCGGTCTGGTACCTGGTGCCCGACGGTGTGGTGCAGTACATCGCGAAACGCCGGCTCTACCAGCAGGGATAGTGCCCGGTAGTAGCCATTTCGTCCCCGAAACCGGCCAGAACTGACAAGTCGTCTGTCCGCCGGATGTGAGACGCTTGGAGGGTCGCACGGTTGATCGAAGGAGAACGGTGACAGTTTCCGAACGCGCTCACGAGCTGGCGATGGCCGCCGCCCAGGCTGCGGCCGACAAGAAGGCGCAGGACATCGTCCTCATCGACGTGGGTGAGCAGCTTGCCATCACCGACGTGTTCCTGGTCGCCTCGGCGCCGAACGAGCGTCAGGTGATGGCCATCGTCGATGCCATCGAGGAGCGTCTGCTGGAGCTGCCCGAGAAGGCCAAGCCGCTGCGCCGCGAGGGCGAGCGGGGTGGCCGCTGGGTGCTGCTCGACTACGTCGACATGGTGGTCCACGTCCAGCACACCGAGGAGCGCGAGTTCTACGCCCTCGACCGGCTCTGGAAGGACTGCCCCCAGCTCCCGTTCGTCGACCGTGACCTGGTCGACGCCGACGCCGCCGGTTCCGCCGCCGAATGACCCGCCTGATCGTCTGGCGGCACGGCAACACCGACTGGAACGCCACCGGCCGGGTCCAGGGACAGACCGACGTACCCCTCAACGACCTCGGTCGGGATCAAGCCCGGGTTGCCGCGCCGCTGCTCGCGGCGCTGCGTCCGGACGTCGTCGTCGCCTCCGACCTCCGCCGCGCCGCCGACACCGCCGCCGCGCTCGGCCAGCTCACCGGTCATCCGGTACGTTCCGACGCCCGGCTGCGGGAACGGCACTTCGGGCAGTGGCAGGGCCTGGCCCTGACCGATGCCGCCGACCGGTTCCCCGGCGAGTACGCCCGCTGGCGGGCCGGCGACCCGGACCCGGGAGCGGGCATCGAACCCCTCGACGACCTCGGCAAGCGCGTCGGCGAGGCGCTGCTGGCCGCCGCCGAGCTGGCCGACGGTGGCACCGTCGTGGTCGCCACCCACGGCGGCGCGGCCCGGCAGGGCGTCGGTCACCTGCTCGACTGGGACCACTCCGTGCTGCGCAGCATCGGTTCGCTGGCCAACTGCCACTGGACCGAACTGCGGCGCAACGACGTCCGGGGTTGGCACCTGCGCGCCCACAACGTCGGCCCGATCACCCGGCCGGCGCAGACCGAACCGGTCTGAGTCGGCTGCCCGAACGCCGGACTGCAGGTGCCGGCGCGACCGGGACCTGCCAGCACTGCCGGTGCCGGCGCGGGCGGGCGGTCCCGGCATCGGCTAGCGTGCCGGGCATGCCCGTCGCGGTCGTCACCGACTCCACCGCCTACCTTCCACCCGGGCCGGTGCGGGCGCACCGGCTGACCGTGGTGCCGTTGACCGTCGTGCTCAACGGTGCGGAGGGGTTGGAGGGGGTGGAGACCTTCCCCGCCGACGCCACCCGGGTGCTCGGCGGCCGGCGGGTCTCGGTGAGCACGTCCCGGCCGTCCCCGGCGCAGTTCGTCACGTCGTACCGGCGGCTGCTGGCCGAGGGCGCGGACGGGGTGCTGTCGGTGCACCTGTCGGCCGAGCTGTCCGGCACGGTGGAGGCGGCCCGGCTCGCCGCCGCCGAGGTCGGTGACCGCGTCGAGGTGGTCGACAGCCGGGCCACCGGCATGGGGCTCGGGTTCCCGGTGCTCGCCGCCGCCGCGGCCGCCGAGGCCGGTGCCGACCTGACCGGGGTACGCGCCGCGGCGCTGGCCGCCGTCGACCGGACCACCATCTTCTTCTACGTCGACACGCTGGAGTTCCTGCGCCGGGGCGGTCGGATCAACGCGGCGGAGGCGCTGCTCGGCACCGCCCTGTCGGTGAAGCCGATCATGCACATGCGGGACGGCACGATCGTGGTACGCGACAAGGTGCGCACCGCCAGTCGGGGAGTGGCCCGCCTGGTCGACCTGGCGGTCGAGGCCGCCGCCGACGCCGACGTGGACCTCGGGGTGCACCACCTCGCCGCCCCGCAACGCGCGGAGCAGTTGGTCGAGGTGCTCACCGCCCGGCTCGGTGACCGCCTGCACGACACGTACGTCTCCGAGGCCGGCGCGGTGGTCGCCGCCCACGCCGGACCGGGCCTGGCCAGCGTCGTGGTCCACCGCCGGCCGGACTGAGGCGGGACGGGCGGCGGGCGGCCTTCCTCAACGGGGTCACCCTGCCGGTCGACGGCGGCCGGTCGGCGCTCGGCCTCGACCCGGAATCCTCCTGACGCTTCCTTCCGGCCTGCTGTCGCGAGTGGTGACCCGGGCCGGGTGACCGGGCGGTGTCCGCCATAGCAGATCGGGGCATGATCAGGCGGTTGTCCACAACGGGCGCCGTTGTCCACAGCCGACCTCCCGACGACTGAAGGGGAGCCGTCCGCCGTCCTAGCCTCACGCCGTGTCAGAGGACGAGGAGACCGTGGTGCGGCGACGGCTGCACCGGCTGACGGACGGGTTGTCGACGGCGGAGTGGCCGACGGGGTCCCCAACCCCGCCAGCCCACCCACAGCGTCCGGCGGGCCGGCGGGCCGGGCACCGCGCACCGCCGCAGGACCGGGCGGGTGACGTGCCGCCCCTCCGCCCGCCCGCTGACCCCGGCCTTCGTGATCCCGGTTCTCTCGACGCCGACCGGCCGCGTGACGTCGAGGCCGTCCACCCCGCTCGGGCCGGGCAACCCGGCCTCGACCGGGCGTACCACCCCGATGGGGACGACACGCTCGCCGGCGGCCACCTGTCCGGGCCCGGTGTCTTCGACCCCGGCCGGCGCGGCGTCCGGGCGTTGGCCGCCGTGGCGGTGGTCGTGGTGCTCGGCGCGGCGTTCTGGGCCTGGCGGTCCCGCCCGCA
This sequence comes from Micromonospora sp. DSM 43699, assembly GCF_055517075.1. Lineage (NCBI taxonomy): Bacteria > Bacillati > Actinomycetota > Actinomycetes > Micromonosporales > Micromonosporaceae > Micromonospora > Micromonospora sp. DSM 43699. Next base: position 21,605 of record NZ_JBTMMT010000036.1, on the reverse strand, counting down.
GGCCGAGCCGGTGCGCTCGGCGCCGACGGTGGCCGGGCCGGAGTCCTCCGGCGGGCCTGCATCGGGCCCGGCCCCGAAGCCGACCGGTGAGCTGGTGGTGGCGGTGGCCGGCAAGGTACGCCGTCCCGGGCTCGTCCGGGTGCCGGCGGGGGCGCGGGTCGCCGACGCGGTCGAAGCGGCCGGCGGTGCCCTGCCCGGGGTGGACGTGGCGCTGCTCAACCCGGCCCGGAAGGTGGCCGACGGGGAGTTGGTCCTGGTCGGGGTCACCGCACCACCCGGTGCCGCCGGGGAAGGTGGTGCCCCGGCCGGGCCGGCGGCGGGCGGGGTGGTGCCGGGTGGCCGGGTCAACCTCAACACCGCCACGTTGGCGCAGCTCGACGCGTTGCCCGGGGTCGGCCCGGTGCTCGCCCAACGCATCCTCACCCACCGCGACCAGCAGGGCGGCTTCCGCAGCGTAGGCGACCTGCGCCAGGTCGACGGCATCGGCGACGCCCGGTACGAACAGCTCAAGGACCTGGTGACGGTGTGACCGGCGGCCCGATCCTGGACGGCGCGGTCGCCGCCGACCGGGCTCCCGACCTGCGCCTGGCCGGGCTGACGGTGGCCGCCTGGTTGGCGGCGCTGACCTGCCTGCACCTCACCGCCCGGACGGCGGTCCTGCTCGCCGTCAGCGCCGCTGTCCTCGCCGCCCTGCTCGCCGCGCATCTCCTCGCGATGCTGGGCAACCCGACCACGCCGGTCCGACGGCACGGCTGGATCGCCGTCGCCGTACTGCTCGGGGTGGTCTGTGGCAGCACCGTCACCGCGGCCCGCCTGCACGTCCGCGATGCCGCCCCGCTGCGCGCCCTGGTCGACGACCGGGCCCGGGTCACCGCCGGCCTGGTGCTCCGCGACGATCCCCGTCCGGTACGCGGGGCACCCGGCCGACCGGCGACCCTGCTCGTCACGGCGGAACTGACCGCGCTCACCGACCCCGAGGGCCACCGCCTGCGGGTTCCGGTACGCCTGCTCGTGCTCGCCACCGACCCGGCCTGGCGGGGACTGCTGCCCGGGCAGCGGCTGACCGCCCAGGGCCGGTTGGCCGCCCCCCGGGGCGGCGATCTCACCGCGGCCGTGCTGACCGTGACCGGTCCGCCGGTCCGGCACGGGCCCCCGCCGTGGCTCCAACGCGCCGCCGGCACCCTGCGGGCAGGTCTGCACCGGGCGTGCGCACCGCTCCCACCCGAGCAGGGCGGCCTGCTGCCCGGCCTGGTCGTCGGCGACACCAGTCGACTGCCGGCCACCGTGGAGGAAGACTTCCGGGCCACCGGGATGACCCATCTCAACGCGGTGTCCGGCTCGAACGTGGCGATCGTGGTCGGTGCGGTGCTGTTGCTGGCCCGCTGGGCCCGGGCGGGCCCCCGGCTGGCGGCGGTTCTCTGTGGGCTGGCACTGATCGGCTTCGTCGTCCTGGTCCGCCCCTCGCCCAGCGTGGTGCGGGCGGCCACCATGGGGGCGATCGGGCTGGCCGCGTTGGCCGTCGGGCGTCCCCGGGCGACGCTGCCGGCGTTGGCCGCGGCGGTGGCCGTGCTGGTGCTTGTCGACCCGGAGTTGGCCGGGGACGCCGGTTTCGCGCTGTCCGTCCTGGCCACCGGTGGGTTGCTGCTGCTCGCCCCCGGCTGGCGGGACGGGCTGCGCCGCCGGGGCGTACCGGCGGGGTTGGCCGAGGCACTGGCCGTCCCGGCGGCGGCCCAGCTCGCCTGCGGGCCGGTGGTGGCAGGCATCTCCGGCACGGTGAGCCTGGTGGCGGTGCCGGCCAACCTGCTGGTGGTGCCGGCGATCGCCCCGGCCACCGTGCTCGGGGTGGCGGCGGCCGTCGTCTCGCCGGTGTGGCCGGCCGGGGCCGGATTCGCCGCCTGGTTGGCGAGCTGGCCGGCCTGGTGGCTGGTCACCGTGGCCCGGGTCGGGGCCCGGCTACCGGCGGGCACCCTGCCCTGGCCGGGTGGGGTCCCGGGCGCGATGCTGCTGGCCGGGCTGACGCTGGGGCTGCTGCTGGCGGTCCGCCGTCCGCTGGTTCGTCGGCTGGTGGCGGTCGGCGCGGTGGCGGTGGTGCTGGGCGCCCTCCCGGTCCGGCTGATCGCCAGCGGGTGGCCGCCGGAGGGCTGGGTGGTGGTGGCCTGTGCCGTCGGCCAGGGCGATGCCATCGTGCTACCGGTGACGTCCGGCCGGGCGGTGGTGGTGGATGCCGGCCCGGAACCATCGGCGGTGGACGGTTGCCTGCGCCGGCTCGGGGTACGAGAGGTGTCGTTGCTGGTGGTGAGCCACTTCCACGCTGACCATGTGGGTGGTGTCGCCGGGGTGTCGCGGGGCCGGCGGGTGGCCATGGTGCTCACCCCGGCGATGGCCGAGCCGGCGGCGGGTCTGGAACTGGTGACGGCCGCCGTCGGGACCGCCAGGCGGGTGGTGCCGGCGGCCGGTTGGTCGTACCGGTCCGCGGGGGTCGACCTTGTCGTTCTCGGGCCGCCCCATCCCATGCGGGGCACCCGGTCCGACCCGAACAACAACTCGCTGGTGCTACGGGCCTCGGTGGCCGGCGTACGCATCGTGCTGCCGGGGGATGCGGAGACGGAGGAGCAGCGGGCACTGCTGGACCGGGTTCCGCCGGAGACGCTGCGGGCCGAGGTGCTCAAGGTGGCCCACCACGGCAGCGCGTACCAGGATCCGGGTTTCCTCGACGCGGTACGGCCGGCCGTGGCGCTGGTGCCGGTGGGGGTCGACAACGACTACGGGCATCCCAGCCCGGTGATCCTCGACCGGCTCGTCCGGTCCGGCACACGGGTGCTGCGTACCGACACCGACGGCGACGTGGCGGTGGTGGTCCGGGCCGGCGGTCGACTGGCGGTGGTCGAGCGAGGTCTGCCACCCGGCCGCAGGTGACCGACGGCGCACTGCACCCTGCGATGCATCGCGACCTTAGTCCAATAAAAATGGTAAATGTCCATATTTGCGCTGAGTGCGGGGTGGGCCGTCGCGGTCGCCGACGAGCAGACCCGATCCCCTGCCGGCCGTGCCAAGATGAGCGACGTGACCGGCGTCGACCTTGCTCCTATTCTGCTCGTCCTCGGCGACGAGGAGTTGCTCGCCACGCGCGCGGTGACCGACGCCGTGACGAAAGCCCGTGGCGTCGACCCGGACGTCGACGTCCGGGAGTACCAGGCCGGGGCGTTGGCGGTGGGCGAAATCGACGAGATGCTCAGCCCGTCGCTGTTCGGTGGGCGGCGGGTGCTGGTGCTCCGGTCCGCCCAGGACGCCCGTAAAGACCTGGTCACCGCGCTGCTCGGCTACGCGAAGAACCCCGATCCGGACGTCCAGCTGGTGGTGCTGCACCTGGGCGGGGGCAAGGGCAAGGCGTTCGCGGACGGGCTGCGCGCCGCCGGTGCGACGGTCGTCCCGGCAGCGAAGTTCAAGGGGCACCGTGAGCGGGTGGCATTCGTCCGCGACGAGATCCGCAGGGGCGGCGGAAAGTGCACCGACGACGCGGCCGATGCGCTGATCGCTGCCGTCGGGACCGACCTGCGGGAGCTCGCTGCCGCCTGTTCGCAGCTGATCGCGGACACCGACGGGCGGATCGGCGCGGAGACGGTGGCCCGCTACTACCGGGGCAGAGTCGAGGTGAGCGGCTTCACGGTCGCCGACGCCACGATGATCGGCGATGTCCCCGCCGCCCTGGAGGCACTGCGCTGGGCGCTACACGTCGGGGTCGATCCGGTGCCGATCGCCGACGCCCTCGCCGACGGGGTCCGGACGGTGGCGCGGGTCGCCGCCGCCGGCCGGGGCGATCCGTACCAGCTGGCCAGCACCCTCGGCATGCCCGCCTGGAAGATCAAGAATGCTCAGCAGCGGGCCCGGGGGTGGACGCCGGAGGGCCTGGTCGAGGCGATGCGGGCGGCAGCGGAATGCAACGCGGCGGTCAAGGGCGGCGCCGACGATCGGGGGTACGCGCTGGAGAAGGCGGTCTTCTCGGTCGCCGCCGCCCGGCGAGGCAGCACCAGGTGACCGGCGCGGCCCGTCGGGTGGCTGACCCGGCCCGTCGGGTGGCTGACCCGGCCCGTCGGGTGGCTGACCCGGCCCGTCGGGTGGCTGACCCGGCCCGTCCGGTGACCGGGCATAGCCGGAGGGGGTGGTCCACCATGCCGACAGATGATCAACGGTATCGGCCGCTCTACGCCCGGCTGCTCGGCCTGCGCTTCGTCAACCCCGGTGGGGTGCTCTGTTTCGTCTTCTTCGAAGGAGCGGTGGCGCTCGCGGTGCTGCTCGCCCTGGCCGAGCTGGTGAGCTGGTGGGCGGTCCCGGTGCTGCCGCTGGCGGTGGCCGTCATGGTGAAACTCAACGACGTGGTTGCCGAGCGGGTGGTCCACTCGGCGGCGCTGGTACCGGAGCAGGAACGGGACCGGTACCGGCGGCAGGTCGAGCCGGTGGTCGGGCGGGCCCAGGTGCCGAGCGTCCCGTCCGGCGTGGTGGTCGCCACCCCGTGTCCACCGTGGGAGCCGGCTGATCTCCCACCCCCGGGTACCTCCCGGCACCCACTGTGAAGTAGGCCGCCTCCGCCGTGATCAGGGCCGTTCCGTGGACGGGGACAGAGCCTGGGCCGCACCAGATCGCGCTCGATCCTGGTTGTAGTGGCATCCAAGGTGCAACGAGGCCACTACAACCAGGAAACAGGCGATCCTGAGGCGGGGCGTTTGCTGGGTGCGGACATGATGTCCGAGACGAGACGGGTGGGATATCGGCGTCCGAGCGGTGGACAGCCGTAAGCCCCGGGGGCGCTGCCCCGGGGCTTACGGTCAGGTTTGGGTCGCTCGGTCAGGCCGAGAGCGAGCCGACGCGCTTCGAGATGGCCGACTTCCGGTTGGCCGCCTGGTTGGCGTGAATGACGCCCTTGCTGGCGGCCTTGTCAAGCTTACGGGCGGCGTCACGCATCAGGACGGTGGCCTTCTCGGCGTCACCGGCCTCCGCAGCCTCGTGGAACTTCCGGATGGCGGTCTTCAGCGACGACTTGACCGACTTGTTACGCAGCCGGCGCTTCTCGTTCTGCCGGTTGCGCTTGATCTGGGACTTGATGTTCGCCACGCGACAGCCTCGTCTTGATAGCTCGGTTTGGTCTGCACTTCCGCGCGCGACGAGCATGCGTCATCGCCACGCGAAAACCCAGGCTACCAGGTCCGCGGGGAGGAACCAAAGCGCCCACCCCCACCTCACCGGGCGGCGACCAGACCGTGACGCGGCGGGTGCGGAAACGGCAGGGCCCGGGAAGTGGCATGGCAGAGAGGCAGCGGGCGGGGAGGCGGGGGCAGAGAAGCAGCGGGCAGAGAAGCAGCGGGCGGGGAGGCGGGGGCTCCGGGACGCGGCGGGTCAGCGCCAGCCCTGGCGGGCGGCGAGCCAGCTGAGCGCCTGTTCCCCGCTGAACCGACGGTGCGCCCACAACAGCGGAGACGCCCCTGCCGAATCTGGCCCGGCGGCATCGTCACCAGACGACGTGTCGACCGTCGGTGCCGGGCTGAGGGCCGGTGGCAGGTCGGAGACTGGGGGTCGGCCGGCGGCCGGTGACAGGCCGGCGGCTGGTGGTCGGTCAGCGGTCGGTGGTGGTCCGGCGGCGGTGAGGTAGTAGCCGGAGAGGGCCGCCAGCGTCACGTCCAGGGCGTCGGGTGGGGCACCGACCGCTGCTGGATGACCGGCGAAGATCGCGTCCAGGTCCCCCTCGTCGGCGTACCCGGTGATCAGGAGCCCGGCCAGGTCGAACCAGGCCGGGCCGTGGCAGAGCCAGTTCCAATCGCAGAACCAGGCCCGCCCGGCCGGGTCCAGCAGCACGTTGTCCACCCGCAGATCGCCGTGGACCAGGCCGGGCGCGGTCGCCGCGTACCCGGGCAGCCGGGATTCCAGCGCGACGAGGTCGGGCAGCCGGTGGCGGGCCTGCGGGGGAAGCGGGGGTGTCGGCTCGCGCCCGGCGGCCACCTCACCCCACCAGAGGATGTCGGAGCGGGCCAGGTCGGCCAGCCGGGGCAGGCCGAGCGCGGCCAGCGCGGGCGGCGGGTCGGCCAGCGCGGCGGCGACCTCGGCGTACCCGTCGAGCACGGCGGTCAGCTCGGTCGGATCCCAGGGCAGTCGGGGTGTCCGCCCGTCGAGGGCGTCCAGGCCGACCGCGTACCAGCCGGCCGCGTCGAGCGCCCAGCGAGGGCGGGGGACCGGCAGGCCGGCCGGCAACCGGTCGAGGACGGCCAGCTCCCGGGCGTACCAGTCGGCCAGATGCCGTTGGCGGGTCAGGTCGGCGGCCTTGACGAAGACCCGGCTGCCGGCGGCCGTCTCCAGCACGGCGGCGAAGCCGCCGGTGAAACCCGCGGTGGCGGTCCGGGCCGTGACCACCGTCGCGCCGAGTCGGGCGGTGACCGCTTCCCGCAGGCCGTCGGGCAGGTCACGCCAGTCGGGTCGCACGGCGGTCTCGTGGTACGGCGGCAGCGTCGCGGACACCCCCTCATCGTGCCCGGTCCGGCCCGAGATCGGCTCGCCCGGTCCGACCCGAGGTCGGGAACGTCCCGAGGTCGGGAACGTCCCGAGGGTCGGACCGGTTCGGCCCGAGGTGGGCGGGGGACGGGTTCGGCCCGAGCCGGGCCGGGGTCTGGGAGACTGCGGGGCCATGAGGACCGATGAGTTCTGGCAGTTGATCGACCAGGCCCGGAGCGGGGCCGGGGGAGAGGCGGACGCGGTCGCCGCCCGGGCGGTCGCGCTGCTCGCCGAGCGCACCCCGGAGGACATCGTCGGGTACGCACACCATCAGCAACGGGTGTTGGCGGCCTCCTACCGGGTGGACCTGTGGGGAGCGGCGTACCTCATCAACGGGGGTGCCTCCGACGACGGGTTCGAGTATTTCCGGGGCTGGCTGATGACCCAGGGCCGGGCGGTCTTCGCCGCGGCGGTGGCGGCTCCGGACTCGCTGGCCGAGCTGCCCCGGGTCCGGTCGGCCGCGCTCAGCGGCGAGGAGTTCGAGTGCGAGGACATGCTGGCGGTGCCGTGGGACGCGTACCGGAAGGCGACCGCCAGCGACCTGCCGGCGGAGCGCGACAGGGTGCCGGTGCCCGACCTGAACGACTTCTGGGACTTCGACGACGAGGAGGAGGCCCGCCGTCGGCTCCCGAAGCTCGCGGCCCTCTTCGTCGAGCCACCCGAGGAGTGACCGGACCGGGTTCGGAGCGACGTGGGAACATAGAGGGGGCCGGCGGCGCGTCGGCCCGCTCACGTCAGCCGACCAGAACGGACCGCTGTGCCACCGACGCTCGATCCCGGCGCGAACGCTCCTGGTGCCACCGACCCGGCGCGCATCCGGAACTTCTGCATCATCGCCCACATCGACCACGGGAAGTCGACTCTGGCCGACCGGATGTTGCAGCTCACCGGCGTGGTCGACCCCCGGCAGATGCGCGCGCAGTACCTCGACCGGATGGACATCGAGCGTGAACGCGGCATCACCATCAAGAGCCAGGCCGTCCGGATGCCGTGGACCATCCGGGAGGGCGAGCGGGTCGGTGAGCAGGCCGTCCTGAACATGATCGACACCCCGGGTCACGTGGACTTCACCTACGAGGTGTCCCGGTCGCTGGCCGCCTGCGAGGGCGCGCTGCTGCTTGTCGACGCCGCGCAGGGCATCGAGGCGCAGACGCTGGCCAACCTCTACCTGGCGCTCGAGAACGACATGCGGATCATCCCGGTGCTCAACAAGATCGACCTGCCGGCCGCCCAGCCCGAGAAGTACGCCGAGGAGCTGGCCCACCTGATCGGCGGTGATCCGGCCGACTGCATCAGGGTCTCCGGCAAGACCGGGGTCGGGGTGCCGCACCTGCTCGACGAGATCGTCCGGCAGTTCGCCGCGCCGGTCGGCGACGCCGACGCCCCCGCCCGCGCAATGATCTTCGACTCGGTCTACGACGTGTACCGGGGCGTGGTCACCTACGTCCGGGTGATCGACGGCCGGATCAGCGCCCGGGACCGGATCAAGATGATGTCCACCGCCGCGGTGCACGAGCTGCTGGAGATCGGCGTCATCTCGCCCGAGATGGTCAAGGCCGACGCGCTCGGCGTCGGCGAGGTGGGCTACCTGATCACCGGGGTGAAGGACGTCCGGCAGTCCCGGGTCGGTGACACCGTCACCATCAACTCCCGGCCGGCGACCGAGGCCCTCGGCGGCTACAAGGACCCGAGGCCGATGGTCTACTCCGGCCTCTACCCGATCGACGGTTCGGACTACCCCAACCTGCGTGAGGCGCTGGACAAGCTCAAGCTCAACGACGCCGCCCTCGACTACGAGCCGGAGACGTCCGGGGCGCTGGGCTTCGGCTTCCGCTGCGGCTTCCTCGGCCTGCTGCACCTGGAGATCATCCGGGAGCGGCTGGAACGGGAGTACAACCTCGACCTGATCTCCACCGCCCCGAACGTGGTCTACCGGGCCATCACCGACGACGGCCAGGAGATCGTGGTGACCAACCCGAGCGAGTACCCCACCGGCAAGATCGCCGAGGTGTACGAGCCGGTCGTGCGGGCCACCGTGCTCACCCCGAACGACTACGTCGGTGCGGTGATGGAGCTGTGCCAGGGCCGGCGGGGCAGCCTGCTCGGCATGGACTACCTCTCCGCCGACCGGGTGGAGCTGCGCTACACCCTCCCGCTCGCCGAGATCATCTACGACTTCTTCGACCAGTTGAAGAGCCGCACCAAGGGCTACGCCTCGCTTGACTACGAGCCCTCCGACGAGCAGGCGTCCGACCTGGTCAAGGTGGACATCCTGCTGCACGGTGAGCCGGTGGACGCGTTCAGCGCCATCGTGCACAAGGACAAGGCCTACAACTACGGCACGTCGATCGCGGCGAAGCTGCGCAACCTGATCCCGCGCCAGCAGTTCGAGGTGCCGATCCAGGCGGCGATCGGCAGCCGGGTGATCGCCCGGGAGACCATCCGCGCCATCCGCAAGGACGTGCTCGCCAAGTGCTACGGCGGTGACATCAGCCGTAAGCGCAAGCTGCTGGAGAAGCAGAAGGAGGGCAAGAAGCGGATGAAGATGGTGGGCCGGGTGGAGGTCCCCCAGGAGGCCTTCATCGCCGCGCTCTCCTCGGATTCCGGCGACGCCAAGCCGGCCGGCAAGAAGTAGGCGGGGCCCTGCCTCCCTGGCGTACGGGTGATTTTTTTGTGTCCCGGTGTTGCTCGCACGGGCCGATGCACCCCCGCTGAGCTGGGCGGACATCGACGGTCGGTAAACCGACGCACCGTCGTCGCATCGACGTTCGGCGACAAGTGTGGCGGTGAGTCGGTTTGGGTTTCCGGCCGGTCGGGAACCTAGCTCTCACGACAGGAACCACACATACCGTGTGACTCAATCTTGAGGAGGAGGGCGACCGTGGAGTTCACCGTCTGGGGCATCATCACCGCGCTCGTTGTTGGTCTCATCGTCGGCGCTCTGGGCCGTCTGGTCGTGCCGGGCCGCCAGAACATGCCGATCTGGCTGCACCTGCTGATCGGCGTGGGCGCCGCGCTGCTGGGCACCGTGCTGGCCCGGGCGATGGGCATCGCCACGGAGACCGCCGGTATCGACTGGACCGAGCTGCTGGTGCAGGTCGTCGTCGCCGCCATCGCCGTGGCCCTGGTGGCCGGCGTGGGTCGTCGCCGCGGCGTCTCCCACCGGTAACAGCCGTACCGCTCAGCGGGCGCCCGCACCCCTCGGGGTCGGGCGCCCGCTCGCGTCTGTCCCGACCGTGGTCGCCACCGGCCTTCCCGCCGTGCAGCTCGTCCCGCGTCGCCGCAGCTGACCGGAGGGGGCTCGTCCCGCGCCGCCGCAGCCGGCCGGAGGGATCGACCGCCGGTAGTGGGATCTAGACCGGATCGTTACCGGAACCGGTTTCGCGATTCTCCGCTTCGGGAACCTTATCGATCACCACAGCAACAACAACTCATCGAATGACATATCGACAGAAGAAGGAGGACGGTCGTGGAGTTCACCGTCTGGGGCATCATCACCGCGCTCGTCGTCGGCCTCATCGTCGGCGCGCTGGGCCGCCTGGTCGTGCCGGGTCGTCAGAACATGCCGATCTGGATGCACCTGCTGATCGGTGTCGGCGCCGCGCTGCTGGGCACCGTGCTGGCCCGGGCGATGGGCATCGCCACGGAGACCGCCGGTATCGACTGGACCGAGCTGCTGGTGCAGGTCGTCGTCGCCGCCATCGCCGTGGCCCTGGTGGCCGGTGTTGGCCGGCGTCGGGGCGTCAGCCACCGCTGACCCGTCCGCCGGTCGGTGACCGGTCGGCACGTACCACCAAGCGGATGCCCGCTCCCCGGTTCGGGGGGTGGGCATCCGCTTGTCCTCGTGTCCACGGTTCGAGCCCGACAGGGCCGTCGTAGGCCCTCCTCAGGGGCCTCCGCCTGCGATACGGTCGCCTCGCCGGGCATCCGCGGCGGCCGCCGTCGGCACCCTCGCGGCACCCGCCGTCACCATCGGCGACGGTCTGCCGGCCGGGACGGGAACCGCCCCCTGTCGTAAAGGAAATTTTCCTACTAGGGTGCGGCTAAGAAGGTAAGTGCCGGACGGCGCGAGGGAGAAGTGGCGTGAACAGGTGGAAACGGCTGGCTCCGGTCACCGCCGTCGTGGCCTCGGCCGCGATGGTGCTCGCCGGCTGCGGTGGTTCAGGCGACGACGAAGCCGCCGACGACAGCAAGCTGACGGTCTGGATGATGGGCGAGGGCAGCGCCGCCCAGACGGCGTTCCTCGACGGCGTCGAGACCGAGTTCCAACAGCGGCACCCCGACACCGACGTGGTGGTCCAGTACGTCCCCTGGCTGGAGGCGCCGAAGAAGTTCCAGGCGGCGCTCGCCGGCGGCGAGGGCCCGGACGTCACCGAGCTGGGCAACACCGAGACCCAGGGCTGGGCGGCCCAGGAGGCCCTCGCCGACGTCTCCGGCCGGTTCGGCGACTGGGCCGACGGCAAGGACGTCCTGCCGGACCTGGTGCGCAACGCCCAACTCGACGGCAAGCAGTACGGCGTCCCCTGGTACGCCGGCGTGCGCGCCATCTACTACCGCACCGACTGGTTCGCCGAGGCGGGCGTGCAGCCGCCGAAGAACTGGGACGAACTGGTCTCGGTCGCCAAGGCGGTGCAGGCCAAGAAGCCCGGCACCTACGGCATCGCCCTGCCCGGCAACTCCGAGCTGCCCTTCTACTCCTTCCTCTGGGGTGCCGGGGGCGAGATCGCCACCGACCAGGGCGGCACCTGGAAGTCCGGTTACACCAGCCCCCAGGCACAGCAGGCGGTGAAGTTCTGGACCGACCTGGTGACCGTGCACAAGGTCGCCCCGCCCGCCGCCGCCGCCTGGAACGAGATCGACGCCCGCACCCAGTTCGCCACCGGCAAGGCGGCGATGGCCTTCGCCGGAAGCTGGCAGGCCGGCGCGATCAAGAAGGACAACCCCGAGATCGAGAAGGTCTGGGGCACGTTCCCGATCCCCGGCCCGGACGGCAGGCCGGCCCCGGCCTTCGCCGGCGGCTCCGACCTCGCCCTCTGGCGCGACAGCAAGCGGCAGGACCTGGCCTGGGACTACCTGACCGTGCTGCTGAACAAGAAGAACGCGCAGACCTTCGCCGGCAGTCTCGGCTTCTTCCCGGTCTACGCCGACCTCGTCCGGGGCGGCGACTACGCCGACGACAAGCTGATGGCGGCGTTCGCCAGCACCATGCAACGCACCCGGGTGACCCCGTTGACTCCGAAGTGGGTGGAGGTCAGCCGGACCCGAACGGTCACCCAGGCGATGAACAGCTCGGTCATCAAGGGTCAGAAGTCGGTCGAGCAGGCCACCGCCGACGCCGCCGCCGAGATGGAAAGCATCCTCAACGCCAAGTGAGCACCCTGACCGAGCGCACCGGGGCGGCCGCCGCGCGGGAGACCCCCGTACGGCGGCGACGCCGGGTGGACCGCCTGCCGTACCTGCTCCTGCTGCCCTGCCTGGTGGTCATCGGGGTGCTGCTGCTCTGGCCGCTGGGCCAGGTGGTGGCGATGTCGTTCTTCAAGCTGGACAACGTCCGGCAGTTGCGCGGCGACCGCGAATGGCCGTTCGTCGGGTGGGCCAACTACACCCAGATCCTCGGCGACCCGTTCTTCCGTACGGTGCTGCGCAACACGGTGCTCTTCGCGGCGGCGAACGTGCTGCTGACGATGGTGCTGGGCACCCTGGTCGGGCTGCTGCTGCACCGGCTCGGCCGCAGGATGGCCACCTTCGTGGCCAGCTGCGTGATGCTGGCCTGGGCCACCCCGGCGCTGACCGGCACGATCGTCTGGAAGTGGATCTTCGATGACACCTCCGGCCTGGTCACCTGGGCGTTCAACGCCCTGCCGGACGGGCTGTCGCAGGCGCTCTTCGGGCGCACCGACTGGTCCGGCTACGGCTGGTTCAACTCGCCGCTGCTGTTCTTGGCGATCCTGACCCTGGTGGTGGTCTGGCACTCGTTCCCGTTCATCGCGGTGAGTGTGCTCGCCGGGCTCAAGAGTGTGCCGAGCGAGCTGCACGAGGCGGCCCGGGTGGACGGGGCCGGCCCGTGGACGGTGTTCTGGAAGATCACCTTCCCGCTGCTGCGGCCGGTCTTCGGCATCCTGGTGGTGCTCTCCACCATCTGGGACTTCAAGGTGTTCACCCAACAGTTCGTGCTGGCCGGCGGCACCCAGGACCGGCCGACGTTCATGCTCGCCATCTACTCGTACGCCGAGGCGTTCTCGCCGCCGCCGAAGTACGGCGTGGGTTCGGCCGTCGCGGTCATCCTCACGCTGATCCTGCTGCTGGTGACCGGCCTGTACGTCCGGATGGTGCTCAGGCAGGAGGACGGGTCGTGAAGAAGGTCGCCCTCAACGGCGCGGGCCTGCTGGTGGCGCTCTTCGCCGCGTTCCCGGTCTACTGGATGGTCGCCACCTCGCTGAAGCCGAACCGGGAGATCTTCTCGGCCACCCCCCGGCCGGTGCCGGCCCACCCGACCCTGGAGCACTACCGGGAGATCCTCACCGGCAACCTGATCCCGGGGGTGACCTTCGGCGACTTCCTGCTCAACAGCGTGCTTGTCGCGGGGAGCACGGTCGTGCTCAGCGGCCTGGTGGCGCTGCTGGCCGCGACGGCGGTGGCCCGGTTCCGGTTCCGGCTGCGGACCACCTTCCTGATCATGCTGCTGGTGGTCCAGATGATCCCGCTGGAGGCGCTGGTCATCCCGCTGTTCCTGATGATCCAGCGGCTCGGCCTCTACAACACCCTGCCCAGCCTGATCCTGACCTACCTGGGCTTCTCGCTGCCGTTCGCGGTGTGGATGCTGCGCGGCTTCGTCGCGGCGGTGCCGAAGGAACTGGAGGAGGCCGCCGCGATCGACGGGGCGAGCCGGTCGCAGATCTTCCGGAAGGTCCTCTTTCCGCTTGTCGCGCCAGGCCTGGTGGCGACCAGCATCTTCTCCTTCATCACCGCCTGGAACGAGCTGATCTTCGCGCTGACCTTCGTCAACGACCAGAGCCGGTACACCCTGCCGGTGGCGATGACCTTCTTCTTCGGTCGGGACGACACCGCCTGGGGTTCGGTGATGGCGGCCTCCACGCTCTTCACCCTGCCGGTGATCGTCTTCTTCCTGCTGGTGCAGCGGCGGATGGTCTCCGGCCTGGTGGCCGGCGCGGTCAAGGGCTGAGGCGCGGGGCCGTCGTCGGCGGGTGGTCGTCGTAGGCTGGGCCGATGACGGGCAGGGTGACGGCGGTGAATCTCGGCGTGGTGACCGAGGCGCAGTGGGCGGGCGGCGCGAGCGGGCGCAGCGGCATCGACAAGCGGCCGGCCGACGGCCCGGTGCCGCTGCGTACCGGCGGGGTGGCCGGCGACTTCATCGGCGAACGGGCCCACCACGGCGGCCCCGACCAGGCGGTCTACGCCTACGCGCAGGAGGACGCCGAATGGTGGGCGGCCGAGCTGGGCCGGGACGTCCGCCCCGGCGGCTTCGGCGAGAACCTGACCACCTGGGCGGTGGACGTGACCGGCGCGGTGGTCGGCGAACGCTGGGCGGTCGGCTCGGCGCTGCTCCAGGTCACCAAACCGCGCACCCCGTGCATGACCTTCGCCGGCTTCTGGGGGGTGCCCGACCTGATCAAGCGGTTCACCGTCCGGGCCGCGCCCGGGGCGTACCTGCGGGTGCTGCGCGAAGGTGAGGTCGGCGCCGGCGACCCGGTCGAGGTGGTGGACCGGCCGGCGCACGGGGTCACCATCGGCGAGGTGTTCCGGGCCATGAGCCTGGAACCGGAGCTGCTGCCCCGGCTGCTCACCGCCTCCGAACTGCCCGCGCCGACGATGGAGAAGGTCCGTCGCCGGTTGAACGTCGCCGGCTGACCGCACCGGCCCGCCGACCGGGCGGTCAGGTGCGGTCGGCGAAGACCTCGGCCAGCACCCGGGGCTCGGCGGCCCGGCCGTCGGCGACCTTCGCCCACCGGCCGTTGTCGGCGGTCCACTCCAGGCCGCCGAAGCGGACCCGCTTCACCCCGTGGTCGGGGGCGTGCGAGACCAGCCAGTGCGCGTACCGCCAGCCGTCGCGGGCGTCCGCGGCGGGCACCGTCACGTCGGTCAGTTCGGCCACCGCGCCGGCACCGGGCAACCCCCAGTCCAGGGTCAGGCCGCGGGTCAGCTCGGCGGTCGCCGCCTGCCCGCGCATCACCGGGGTACGCCCGACCGTGCAGGCCACCGCGCCGGTCGCCTCACCGAACAGGGCCCGCGCCAGCACCTGCGACTCGTCCGCCCACTTCTGGTAGGCCTGCGGGTACGCCGACCGCTGCACCGCCTGGGCGGCGTCGGTGACCTCCATCCGTTCCCAGCCACGGACCTTCTTCAGCGCCTTGTAGAACCGGTTGGCCGCGTACCGTTCGTCGCGGATCTGGTCCGGGGTGCCCCAGCCCTGGCTGGGTCGCTGCTGGAACAGGCCGAGCGAGTCCCGGTCACCGTGGGCGAGGTTGCGCAGCCCCGACTCCTGGTACGCGGTGGCCAGCGCGACCACCACGGCCCGCTCGGGCATCTGCCGCTGCATGCCGATCGCGGCGATGGTGGCCGCGTTGGCCATCTGGTCGGCGTCCAACTTCACGGTGCCGTCGGCCTGCACGGTGCAGGTGCGGCTGGCGGTGGGCAGCCGAAGCTGACCGCCGAGCTGACGGACTCCCCAGACCCCGAGCATGGCGAGCACCGCCACCACCACACCGGCTGCCACGAATGTCCGTGTTCGCACCCGCACCTCCTGTTTCAGGGTCGGAGCCAGCCTACGTCGTCATTCTGGGAGCCCGGGTCGGTCGACTGGTTCACGTTCCCGCGCGTAATCAGAAGAAACCAGCTCAATCCGTCGGTACCCAGGCCGCGTCCCGCCGCTCGCGGAAGGCAGTCACGCCCTCACGGCCCTCGGCGGACAGGAAGTAGCCGGTGGACCGGGCGGACAGTTCGGCGATCTCCGCCCGCAGGTCGGGGGCCGCCGGCCGGCGCAACAGCTCCTTCGTCCCGGCCAGTGCGCCAGGCGCTCCCCGGACCAGCGAGGCGCAGTACCGGGCCACCGCCGCGTCCAGCCCGTCGGCCGGCACGGCGGCGGTCACCAGACCCACCTCGGCGGCCCGCCGGCCGTCGAAGGTGTCCCCGGTCAGGTACAGCTCGGCGGCGGCCCGGGGGTGCAGCCGGGGCAGCACGGTCGCCGAGATGACCGCCGGGATCACCCCGATCCGCACCTCGGTGAAGGCGAACGTCGCCTCCTGCGCGCAGACCGCCAGGTCGGCCGCCGCGATCAGGCCGAGCCCACCGGCCCGCGCCGGCCCGGCCACCTTCGCCAGCACCGGCTTCGGGCACTCCCGGACCGCCACCAGCACGTCGCCGAGCATCCCGGCCGGCACCGACCCGCTGGCGTACGCCGCCGCCGTCTCCTTCAGGTCCGCCCCGGAGCAGAAGACCGGGCCGGTGTGGTCCAGCACGACCACCCGGACCGCCTCGTCGGCGACCGCCGCGGCGATCCCGGCCAGCAACCCGGTCATCAGCGCGGTGGACAGCGCGTTGCGGTTGTGCGGGCTGTCCAGGGTGAGGGTGGTCACCCCACGGGCCGTGGCGACCCGCACGAGTCGGTCGGGAGAGGTCATGCCGGGCACACTAGTGGCCATGCCCGGCGTCCTTCCAGATGGTGAGACCGTTCCCGTCGACGGTGCGCTGCCCGCCACCGCGCTGCGTGCCGTCGGCGCGCGGGGGTTCGGCGTGTACCTGCACGTGCCGTTCTGCGCCAGCCGGTGCGGTTACTGCGACTTCAACACATACACCGCCGCCGAGTTGGGCGGGGGTGCCGACCGCGAGTCGTACGCCGACACCGTGCTCGCCGAGTTGGCGCTCGCCGCCCGGGTGCTCGGCGACGCCCGACCGCCGAGGGTGGACACGGTCTTCGTCGGCGGCGGCACGCCGACCCTGCTGCCCGCCGACGACCTGGCCCGCCTGCTGGACGGCATCGACCGCACCTGGGGGCTGGCCGCCGACGCCGAGGTGACCACCGAGGCCAACCCCGAGTCGGTCACCCCGGAGTCGCTGAAGACCCTGCGGGCCGCCGGCTACACCCGGATCTCGCTGGGCATGCAGTCCGCCGCCCCCGGGGTGCTGGCGATCCTCGACCGCACCCACCGCCCCGGCCGGGCCGCCGAGGCCGCCCGGGAGGCCCGCGACGCCGGGTTCGACCACGTCAACCTGGACCTGATCTACGGTACGCCGGGGGAGCGCGCCGAGGACTTCGCCGCCTCACTGGAGCAGGTGGTGGCCGCCGGGGTCGACCACGTCAGCGCGTACGCCCTGATCGTGGAGGACGGCACCCGGCTGGCCGCCCGGATGCGGCGCGGCGAGCTGCCGTACCCCTCCGACGACGTGGCGGCGGACCGTTACCTGGCCGCGGAGGCAGCCCTCGACGCGGCCGGTTTCTCCTGGTACGAGGTCTCCAACTGGGCCCGCACCGAGGCCGCCCGGTGCCGGCACAACCTGCTCTACTGGACCGGCGCCGACTGGTGGGGCCTCGGCCCGGGGGCACACAGCCACGTCGGCGGGGTGCGTTGGTGGAACGTCAAACACCCCACGACGTACGCGCAGCGGCTCGCCGCCGGGCACTCACCCGGCCTGGCCCGGGAGGTCCTCACCCCGGCCGAGGCGCACATGGAGGACGTGATGCTGCGGCTGCGGCTGGCCTCCGGGTTGCCGCTTGCCGCGCTTGACGACGCCGGCCGGGCCGGTGCCGCCCGGGCGCGCGACGCCGGGCTGCTGGACCCCTCGGCCTATCCGCAGGGGCGGGCAGTGCTCACCCTGCGCGGCCGGCTGCTGGCCGACGCGGTGGTCCGCGACCTGCTGCCCTGAGCGCGCGACCCGGGCCGGTCCGTGGCGGTGCCGGGCCGGCGCACGACGGTGCCCGGCCCGGGGTGGTGCCCGGCCGGCCGGGGGAGCGGCCGACCGGGGCTCACTTGATGAAGCTGGTGGACATCGGGTAGCGGTAGGCCTGCCCCTCGTTGGCCTTCATGCCGGCGATGATCCCGAACAGGATCTGGATCACCACGACCGCGATGCTGGGCAGGAAGAGCAGGCACCAGCTCACGAAGAGCAGCACGAACGCGATGATCGACCAGAGGATCTGGAAGTTCAGCGCGGCCAGCGCCTGGGCCCGGACGGCCGGCGACTGCTGACCGCGTACCAGGTAGGCGATCAGCGGGGCGACGAAGCCGAGCGGACCGAAGCTGATCAGCGCACCGGCGGCACCGCCGAAGTGCGCGACAAGTGCCCAGGTCTTGTCCTCGTTGTTGGCGTAGCCACCGGCCGGGGCGCCGTACGCGCCGGCGGTCGGATATCCGCCACCGGCCGGGGGGTAGCCGCCCGGCGGCGGGTAGCCACCGGACGGACCGTAGCCGCCCGACGGCGGCTGGTCACCGGTGGGCGGCGGATACCCGCCGGGCGGGGGATACCCGCCCGACCCCGGGGCACCGGACAGTGGTGCGGTGGGTGGCTCGTATGGCGAGCCCTGGCCAGCGTTCGGGTCCGGCGGGTAGCCGTCCCCCGCGCCGGGCGGGCGAGGTGGTTCAGTCATGCCGCCACGGTAGGGGCTGCCGGCAAGGGCGCACCAGAGCGACACTGGTGAGGTTGGCCTCGACGTTCGGTCAGCGACCGCGCCGGCCGCCCGCCGGGGGCGGCCACACCGACGGTCCGTCGTTGATCATCGCGGCGGCGGTACTGCCGTCGTAGACTGGCACTCGCTACAGTCGAGTGCCAGAGCGGTTGCCGGGCGCAGCGGCTGCCCCGGTCGACGTGCATCAGGAGGTGGGAGATGGGTCTCGACGACCGCAAGCTCGCCGTGCTGCGGGCGATCGTCGAGGACTACGTCGCCACGCAGGAGCCCGTCGGCAGCAAGACGCTCGTCGAGCGGCACCAGCTCGGGGTCTCCCCGGCCACCGTCCGCAACGACATGGCGGTGCTGGAGGAGGAGGGCTACATCCGGCAGCCGCACACCAGCGCCGGCCGGGTGCCCACCGACCGCGGCTACCGCCTCTTCGTCGACCGGCTCTCCCGGGTCAAGCCGCTCAGCCCGGCCGAGCGCCGGGCCATCGAGCGCTTCCTGGTCGGCGCGGTCGACCTGGACGACGTCGTGCACCGCACCGTGCGCCTGCTGGCGCAGCTCACCCGGCAGGTCGCCGTGGTGCAGTACCCGTCGCTGGCCCGCTCGTCGGTGCGGCACCTGGAGCTGGTGCCGATCTCCACCACCCGGCTGATGCTGGTCATGATCGCCGACACCGGGCGGGTGGAGCAGCGGCTGGTCGAGCTGCCCGCGCCGGTGCCCGCCGACGACGTCACCGACCTGCGCCGGTTGGTCAACGAGAAGCTGGTCGGCAGCCGGTTGTCCGACACCCCGCCGTTGGTCCAGGCGCTTGTCGAGGAGTCCGCGCCGCACCTGCGCGGTGCCATGACCACCCTCTCCACCGTGCTGCTGGAGACCCTCGTCGAGCGCACCGAGGAGCGGCTGGCGCTGGCCGGCACCGCCAACCTCACCCGGGGCGGCCTGCTCGACTTCCAGGGTTCGCTGCGTCCCATCCTGGAGGCGCTCGAAGAGGAGGTGGTCCTGCTCAAGCTGATCGGCGAGGCCGAGCCGAGCACCACCCGGGTGCTGATCGGCGACGAGAACGAGATCGACAACCTCCGCGCCGCCTCGGTGGTCAGCACCGGGTACGGCCCGGGCAGCACCATCGTCGGCGGGTTGGGTGTGCTCGGCCCGACCCGGATGGACTACCCCGGCACCATCGCCACGGTGCGGGCCGTGGCACGCTACGTGGGCGAGCTGCTGGCCCAGAACTGACCAGTCAGGGCCGACGGCCGGCTCCGGCCGCCGACCGGCGCAACGCGAGACGAACATGAGGACACGGAACGCAGTGGCCAGGGACTACTACGGCATCCTCGGCGTGAGCCGGGAAGCCTCCGACGACGAGATCAAGCGCGCCTACCGCAAGCTGGCGCGGCAGTTCCACCCGGACGTCAATCCGGACCCGGAGGCACAGGAGAAGTTCAAGGACATCAACGCCGCGTACGAGGTCCTGTCGGACGATCGGAAGCGGCAGATCGTCGACCTGGGCGGCGACCCGCTCGCCCCGGGCGGCGGGGGTGCCGGCGGCCCGGGTGGCCCCGGTGGGGCGGGCCCGTTCGTCGGTTTCCAGGACATCATGGACGCCTTCTTCGGCGGCGCCGCCGGTGGCGCACGCGGACCGCGCCCGCGTACCCGGCCGGGTGCCGACGCGATCCTGCGGCTGGAGCTGGACCTGCACGAGACCGCCTTCGGCGTCGAGGCCCCGATCACCGTCGACACCGCCGTGCTCTGCACCACCTGCTCCGGGGCGGGCACCGCAGCCGGCACCCACCTGGCGACCTGCGAGGCGTGCGGGGGCCGGGGCGAGGTGCAGTCGGTGCAGCGGACCTTCCTCGGCCAGGTGGTCTCGGCCCGCCCGTGCACCGTCTGCCAGGGCTACGGCACCACCATCCCGCACCCCTGTCCCACCTGCGCCGGCGACGGCCGGGTGCGGACCCGCCGCTCGCTGACCGTGAAGATCCCCGCCGGGGTCGAGGACGGCATGCGCATCCGGCTGGCCCAGCAGGGCGAGGTCGGCCCGGGTGGTGGCACCGCCGGTGACCTCTACGTCGAGATCCACGAGCGCCCGCACGACGTCTACTCCCGCAAGGGCGACGACCTGCACTGCCGGGTCACCGTCCCGATGACCGCCGCCGCGCTGGGCACCCGGCTGACCATCAAGACGCTGGACAGCGAGGAGACCGTCGACGTCAAGGCCGGCACCCAGCCGGGCAGCACGCTGCGGCTACGCGCCCGGGGCGTACCGCACCTGCGCGGCACCGGCCGGGGCGACCTCTACGTCCACCTCGACGTGCGTACCCCCACCAAGCTCGACGCCGACCAGGAGAAGATGCTGCGGGACTTCGCCAAGACCCGGGGCGAGGAGGTCGCCGAGCTGAGCAAGCAGGGCGGTTTCTTCTCCCGGATGCGCGACGCCTTCAACGGCCACGCCTGACCGGCCCGTTCGGGCTCGCGCCTGATCGTTCCGGTCGGGGTCGGGCTGTCGGGGTCGGGCCGGCGCTGCCGCGTCGCTCCGGTCGGGGTCGGGCCGGCGCTGCCGCGTCGCTCCGGTCGGGGTCGGGCCGGCGCTCCCGCTCCCGCTCCCGCTCGGGGTCGGGGTCGGGGTCGGGGTCGGGTGATCGTGGGACCAGCCCCGACCGGCTCAGGCTCGGCCGGTTAGCCTGATTGTCGTGTCCGCGTCGCTGTTCCTGGTCGAATCGCTGCCCACCGCCGACCAGTTCACCCTGGACGGCCCCGAGGGGCACCACGCCGCCACCGTGCAACGGGTACGCGTCGGCGAGGAGCTGCTGCTCGCCGACGGCCGGGGTGGCACCGCCGGCGCCGTGGTCACCGCCGTCGCCCGGGGCACCCTCGACCTCACCATCACCTCCCGGGGGTACGTCGACGCGGACGTCCCCCGGCTGGTCGTGGCGCAGGGCATCGCCAAGGGGGACCGGGGCGAGCTGGCAGTGCAGGCGATGACCGAGGTCGGGGTGGACGAGATCGTGCCCTGGGCGGCGTCCCGCTCGGTGGTGCAGTGGCGCGGTGACCGGGGCGTACGGGCCCGGGCGAAGTGGGCGGCGACGGCCCGGGAGGCGGCCAAGCAGGCCCGCCGGGCGCGGCTGCCGGTGGTGGCCGGAGCGCCTGACGAGTCGACCGCCACGGTGGCCAGACGGATCGCCGGGGCGGCAGCGGCGTTCGTGCTGCACGAGGAGGCCGACGAGCGCCTCACCGCGGCGGAGCTGCCGGCCACCGGCGAGATCGTCCTGGTCGTCGGGCCCGAGGGCGGCATCGCCCCGACAGAGCTGACCACCTTCACCGAGGCCGGCGCCCACCAGGTACGCCTCGGCCCCTCGGTCCTACGTACCTCCACCGCCGGCGTGGCCGCCCTCACCGTCCTAGCCACCCGCCTCTCCCGCTGGTAAATCCCCCACCCCCACCC